>CAZYJP010000049.1:0-10367 GCA_964647795.1 uncultured Thermodesulfobacteriota bacterium | reverse complement strand
GGCGGCACCACCGAAGTGGCCGTCATCAGCCTGGCGGGCATCGTGTACAGTCAGTCCGTCCGGGTGGCGGGCGACAAGATGGACGAAGCCATCGTCCAGTACGTGAAGCGCAAGTACAACCTCCTCATCGGGGAACGCTCGGCCGAAGACGTGAAGATGTCCATCGGCAACGCCTATCCGGACTCGGAGGAACGGAATCCGACGATGGAGGTCAAGGGCCGGGATCTGGTGGCCGGGATCCCCAAGACCGTGACGGTAAGTGCCTCGGAGATCCGGGAGAGCCTTCGGGAACCCATCAACGCGATCATCCAGGCTGTACGCATCGCCTTGGAGAAGACCCCGCCCGAGCTGGCGGCGGACATCGTGGACAAGGGGATCGTACTGGCGGGGGGCGGGGCTCTGCTCCGGAATCTGGACGTGCTCCTCCGGGAAGAGACCGGCCTTCCGGTCATGGTGGCAGACGACCCGCTGTCCTGCGTCGCCCTCGGGGCAGGGATGGCTCTGGACGAGATCAGCCTCCTGCGGGAGGTGTGTTCCTGACCCACTGCGAGAGCCTGGGCCCCTTCGAGCGCAGGCCCCCCAGTCGCTCCCCCCCGCTCCGACGGAGCGGCGCGCCCGGTGCACGCGTACACGAGGGTTCATGTTCGGGTTCCTCGTTCGATACCGGGGTGTGATCGTTGGCGGAGGGCTCACCCTCATGGCCCTCGGCGTGCTCTCGTCCGGCAGGGACGACACGGGCCTGCTGGGGCGGTCCGTGGGTCTCCTGGGAGCGCCGGTCCAGGCGGCGGTGAGGGGGGTTGCCGATGGGCTGGGATCGGTCGTGGACCGGTACCTCTTTCTCGTTCACGCCGCACGCGACGCCGAGATCCTCCGCAGCGAGGTCTCGGAGCTCCGGCGAGAGCTCTTGAACGTCGACGAGGTGATCCAGGAGAACCAGCGCCTCAAGGAGCTGCTGGGGTTCAAGGAATCCACCGCCCTGCGCCAGATCCCTGCCCGAGTGGTGGGCCGCAGCGCCACCACCTGGTTTCAATCCGTCGTTCTGGACAAGGGAACCGTCGACGGGGTCGCCGTCGACTCGCCGGTCACGACGCCTGCAGGGGTGGTGGGGCGCGTCTTCGAGGTATCCGCGTCGGGCAGCAGGGTGCTCCTGCTCACGGACACGAACTCTGCGGTGGACGGCATCGTCCAGCGCACCCGTGCGCAAGTCCTGGTCGAGGGAACTCTCGGTCCAACCTGTCGGGTGCTCCACATCGCCCGGGGCGACGAGGCGGTGCCCGGGGACCGCGTCGTGACGTCGGGGCTGGGGGGGATCTTTCCCAAAGGACTTCTTCTGGGGGAGATCTCCCACGTAGAGCTACGCCCCGGGGAGGTGTTCCACGCCGCCCGCCTCGCTCCCAGCGCCGACTTCGCCCGACTAGAGGAGGTCTTCGTGATCCTCCCGGAAGGGGCGGGCGGCACGTGAGGGCCCACGCTGCCTGGTGGGGGGCCCTCTTCGTCGCTCTCGTCCTCCAGACGACACTGTTTCCGATCTTTTTCACCGATCCCTGGCGGCCGGATCTCACCCGGGCCCTCGTGCTCTGGGTGGCCCTCACCGGGACGCCTCGGGGCGGCGCAGTGCTGGCATGTGCCGCAGGGCTGGCGCTGGACGCGGCATCGGGCGCCCCCACGGGATTCGGCCCCCTCCTACGCCTAACCCTTTACGGGGCGGCCAGACCGTTCCGGGGCGTCTTCTTCGACGACCGGCCGCTCCTGCTCCTCCCCTTTGCCGTCCTCGGGCCGGCCCTTGAGGCGGCCGTGGTCGGCGCTCTGAGTCTCCTCGCCTTCCGGACCCCCCTGGGCCTGGACGTCCTCGCCTCCGGCGCGTGGGCCCAGGCGCTGCTCGACGCGTTGTGCGTCCCTCTGCTCTTCGTGACGATGGAGCTCTCATCGGGGCGCCGTCACCGCCGGGAGGTCGCGACATGATTTCCGGCCTGCTGCCCGCCCCGATCCACCTGCGCCGCCGTTTTCTCTGGTGCGTAGTGGCGGTGGTCACCGTCTTCGCGCTTCTGGGTCTGCGTTTGTTGTACCTCCAAGTGCTCCACGGAGCCCGTTACCGTCACCTCAGTGAAAACAACCGAGTCCGCATCGAGAGGGTAGTGGCCCCTCGGGGCATGATCCTGGATCGCAGAGGCGAGGTGCTGGCCGAGGTGCGTGCGACCTTCGACGCCCTCGTCATCCCGGCGGAGATGCCCCGGGGGGAGCGGGCTCGGGAGTTTGCGGAGCTGGCCGCGACCTTGGACCTGGAGCAATTGCTGGTGGCGCAGATCGTGGAAGGCCCGGGGCCGGCGGCCTGGAAGCCCCGGATCCTCAAGCGCAGGCTCACCCGGCCGGAAATGGCGCGGCTCGAGGCGCGCCGCCTGGAACTGCCGGGAGTCATGGTGCAGGCGACCCCCGTACGGTTCTACCCCTTTGGAGAACTGCTCGGCTCCACCCTGGGATACGTGGGCGAAATCTCCTCGGACGAATTGCGTCAGCCTGCCTACGCCGAGTATGAGGCCGGAGACGCGCTGGGGCGGACCGGACTGGAGAGCGCCTGGGAAGGGGAGCTGCGCGGCGAGGCCGGCGCGCAACAGGTGGAGGTCGACGTTCGGGGCCGAAAGTTGCAAGTGCTGGCCGAGCGGGGGGCCCGGCCGGGCCGCAATGTGGTGCTCACCATCGACCGCCGGCTGCAGGAGGCCGCGGTGGCCGCCATGGGCCAGGAGGCAGGGGCGGTGGCCGTGGTCTCCGTGCAGACGGGCGACGTGCTCGCCCTGGCGTCCCGGCCCTCCTTCGATCCGAATGTGCTCGCCAGGGGGGTAACCGCCGAGGAGTGGGCCGCACTCTCCGCCGACCCGACCCACCCCCTGCAGAACCGGGCGACCCAAGGAATCTACCCGCCGGCGAGCACCTTCAAGATCGTCATGGCCCTGGCCGGCCTCGCAGAGGGAGTCGTCACCCCCCAGACGCGCGTGTTCTGCTCGGGCGCGTATACTTTCGCCGGGCGTCCCTACCGCTGCTGGAAGAGGACCGGCCACGGCTCCGTCGACCTGCACGAGGCGGTGGTCCAGTCCTGCGATGTGTATTTCTACCAGCTGGGCCTGGACCTGGGGATCGATGCCATCGAGCGGCATGGCCTCTCGCTGGGGCTTGGCATGCCCACCGGCCTGGACATCCCCGGAGAGCGGGGCGGGCTCATGCCCTCGAGGGACTGGAAGCGCAGGGCCCGCCGCGAGCCTTGGTACACCGGAGAGACGCTCTCGGTCGCGATCGGGCAGGGTTACGCGCTGGCCACTCCCCTCCAGCTCGCATCGATGATGGCCGGTGTCGCCCATCCCCAAGGGGTTCGCATGCGGTTGCGAATCGTCACCGGCACCGAGGACTCCCAGGGACGCCCTCTTCAGGAGGTGCCGATCCGAGAGGTAGGGCGGCTGACGTACCGGCGGGCCCACCTCGATCTCGTGCGGGAGAGCCTTCGGGCGGTAGTGGCCTCGGAGCGGGGCACGGGGCGGAGGGCGGAGGTCCCGGGGTTCGCCGTGGCAGGAAAGACCGGCACGGCCCAGGTTGTGAAGCTCCCGGCGGAGGCCGGGCTGCCCCAGGAGCTCGTTCCCCGGGAACACCGGGATCATGCGCTGTTCGTATGTTACGCCCCCGCCCACGATCCGGAAATCGCGGTGTCCGTGTTGGTGGAGCACGCTGGACAAGGGGGCGGAGCGGTTGCGGCGCCGATGGCGCGGAAGGTCGTAGAGGCATACCGCGCCCTCCAGGGTGGGGACGTGAGCCTCGGGAGGGCGAGTCCTTGAGCAGGCGCGCGTGGATGGCCCAGATCGATTACGGCCTCCTAACCGTGGTCCTGCTCCTGTCCGTGCTTGGGCTCGCGGTACTGTGGAGCGCCAGCCACGGGCCCGAGGGAGAGGTGGCCGGGTATGCGACCCGTCAGCTGCGCTGGATGGGGGTCGGGGTCGCCGCGATGCTGCTGGCACTGGCTTTGGACTACCGCCATCTCGAGCGCTGGGCCGTTGCGCTGTTTCTCGTGCACCTCGCGCTCCTCGTGGCGGTCCTGGTGATCGGGAAGACCAGCATGGGGGCCCAGCGGTGGCTTCCCCTCGGTCCGCTGCGATTCCAGCCGTCGGAATTCATGAAGATCGCCATGGCGATCATGGCGGCGCACCTTCTCTCCCGAGAAGCGCAGGCGCCGCCCTACGGGCTGGGACAACTGTGGAAGCCGGCCCTGGCGACGGCCCTGCCCGTGGGGCTCATCCTGCTCCAACCAGACCTCGGCACCGCGGTACTGGTCGGGGGCGTCGGGGCCGGCGTGATCCTCTTCCACGGGCTGCGCCGCCGGATCCTGGCGGCCCTGGGGGTCGGCCTCCTGGCCCTGACACCCGTCGCATGGGGCCTGCTTCACGACTATCAACAGCAGCGGATTCTCACATTCCTCAACCCCGAGAGGGATCCCCTGGGGGCGGGATATCACATCATCCAGTCCAAGATCGCGGTTGGTTCCGGGCAGATCTTCGGGAAGGGATTCCTCCAGGGCACCCAGGTCCGGCTGCAGTTTCTTCCCGAGCGCCACACGGACTTCATCTTCTCGGTGCTGGCCGAAGAGTGGGGACTTGCGGGTTCCGCACTCGTGCTGACCTTGTACGTGCTCCTGATCCTGTGGGGGATCGACATCGCCGCCAAGGCACGGGACACCTTCGGCCGCCTTCTGGCCGTCGGGGTAACCGGCATCCTCTTCCTCCACGTGGTGGTGAACGTCGGCATGGTCAGCGGGCTTCTGCCGGTGGTAGGGGTCCCCCTTCCCCTGTTCTCCTACGGCGGCTCCTCGGTGCTGACCACGTACGTGGTCGCGGGGATCCTCCTCAGCATCCGTGCGCGCCGGTTTTCCCGCGGCCTTTAGTTTCCCCCGGGAGGGGTCGATGAAAAACTCCATGATCACCCAAGATGCGGACACCTTCGTCGCCCTCGGGCAGGCCGTTTCCCTGGCCACGGTAGAGGGGGCCTTGGACCGGGAAGACACACGGGACCTCACCGCTGCCTTGGTGGCGGGCATTCTGAGCGGCTGCATGGAGCTCGACACCTACGCCCGCGTCCACGACGCCCTGGCGCGGCTGCTGGAGCGAGCCTTCGAGGGGCCACCTCCCGCCGCGCCGGGCGGAGCGCCTCCCGGCGGAACCGGGGAAGAAGACCCCGCAGCCCTCGGCGTATACCTCGAAGTGGTGGGAAATGCCTGGGAGAAGGTGACCTGGGAAGAGGAGGTCTGCGGCCGCCTCAAGGGCTTCGTAGCGGACGCTTTCGACCTCTCCCGGGCCCGGTTCGGGGAAGGGGCTTGGTTTCGAGCGCCCCTCCGGGGAACGGTCGACGACCTCTCCCGAGAGGCCCGGGCCGCCGGACTCCTCGTGATCTCCGCGCAGGGCGCGGTCCCCGAGGGAGCTCTCGAGGCGACCCTGGAGACCACTGACGCCCCCGCCGGCCCAGCCCGCCTCGTCCTGGGGTGGGGGGACCGCCGTACGGCCCTGGACCTCTACTCCGCGCTGCCCGCCTGACACGGAACCCGCCCTGACGGCACCGCGGTGCCCGGCGGACGAGGCCCGGGGGATCTCTCCCCTGCCGGAGGACCGTGTGCTGCGCTTCTCCCACCGTTCGGCGAGTGGTAGAGTGCTGCCCATGGCCAAGATCCGGCGCGTGTTCGAGTGCCAGCAGTGCGGCGCCCAGTCTCCCAAGTGGATGGGGCGGTGCACGGACTGCGGGGGCTGGGGAACCTTGGCGGAGAGCACACCAGCGCCGGGAGCGGCCTCTCGGGGGTCTTTCGCCGGTTTGGGGAGCTCCGGCGGGCCCATCCCCCTGACCCAGGTCACGACCGAGGGGGAAGACCGCTCGCCGACCGGGATTCCCGAGTTCGACCGGGTGCTGGGGGGCGGGCTCGTTCCCGGATCCGCCGTGCTGGTAGGCGGAGACCCCGGAATCGGCAAGTCCACCCTTCTTCTCCAGGTTCTCCAGGCCCTCTCCCGGTCCCAGGGAAAGGTTCTCTACGTCTCAGGGGAGGAGTCGGCGCGCCAGATCCGCATGCGGGCCGACCGACTGGGGGGCCCGGAGAGCGACCTCCTGGTCCTCGCGGAGACGGATCTGGGGAGCATCCTGGAGGCGCTGGAGAGCGTACGCCCCGCCGCGGCGGTGGTGGACAGTGTCCAGACCCTCTTCTCCACCGAGATCGGCAGCGCCCCCGGCACGGTCAGCCAGGTACGGGAGGTTTCGGGGCGGCTCGTTGTCCACGCCAAGACCCGAGGCGTTCCCGTTTTTCTCGTGGGCCACGTCACCAAGGATGGGTCCCTCGCAGGGCCCCGGGTACTGGAGCATATGGTCGATACCGTCCTCTACTTCGAGGGGGACCGGGGCCACCCGTACCGCATTCTCCGAGCAGTGAAGAACCGGTTCGGCTCGACCAACGAGGTAGGGGTTTTCGAGATGGGGGAGGGGGGCCTCGTAGGGGTGGACAACCCCTCGGCGCTCTTCCTCTCCGAACGGCCCGCCGGAGCCCCGGGGTCGGCCGTGTTCCCGGCCCTCGAGGGAACCCGCACTCTCCTGGCCGAGGTTCAGGCGCTCGTGAGTCCCTGCGCGTACGGGAGCCCGCAGCGAACGACCTCGGGGATCGAACGCACCCGGGTCCAGATCCTCTCCGCCCTGCTGGAGAGGCGCCTGGGGGTTCCCCTCCTCAGTCACGACATCTTCGTGAAGGTCTCCGGCGGATTCGACCTGTCCGAACCGGCGGCAGACCTGGCCGTGGTGGCGGCGCTCCTCTCGGCAGTCCGGGACCGCCCTCTGCCCGAGAAGGCGGTCTTCTTCGGCGAAGTCGGGCTGGCCGGCGAGGTGCGGGCCGTCTCCCGGCCCGACGCACGCGTGGCCGAGGCCGCCCGTCTGGGTTTCCGCTCCATTTACGGCCCCCGGAGCTCCGCTCCGAACCGGGTCGGCCCGCGGGGGCTACGGTTCATCCCGCTGGGGCTGCTTTCGGATCTCTTGGAATCCCTCGCGCCCTGAGCTCATCCCGACCGCCCGGGGAACGATTTCTTTTGATGCCCTGGGAGCAGATCATCCGTGCCCCAACTCCTGGACGAGCTCGGTCAAGACCCCTCCGGAAGCCTTGGGGTGGACGAAGGCGATGCGGGTGTTGTGCGCGCCGGTGCGCGGCCTCTCGTCCACCATCCTAACCCCTGCGGCCTTGAGGCGCTCGACCTCGGCCGCGGTGTCGTCCACCTGGTAGGCGATGTGGTGGAACCCGGGACCGTTCTTCTCGAGAAACTTGGCCACCGGCGATTCGGGGCTGGTGGGCTGGACGAGCTCCAGGCGGACCTCGCCGATGGGGAGGAACGCCACCTTGACCTTCTGGTCCGCCACCTCCTCGACGCCTCCGAGTTGCAGGCCCAGGTGCTCGGTGTAGAACCGGGCCGCAGCCTCGATGTCCGGGACGGCGATGCCGATGTGGTTGATCTTCCTGGGCATGGACAGCTCCTCTCATCTGCTCGTTGTCCGTTGCCCGTTGCTCGTTGGAGGAAGAGCCAGCCCCCGCTACTCCCACCCACAACGGGCCCCGTGCAACCCGCAGCCTCTAGGAAACCTTTTCATGAATGAACTTCACCACGTCTCCCGTATCGGTCCCCGGCAGGAAGATCTCCGCGAACCCGGCCCCCTTCAGGGCCGGGATGTCGTCGGCCGGGATGATGCCGCCCCCGAAGAGAAGGAGCTCGGCTTTGCCCTTCTGGCTGAGACCCTCGGCCACCCGGGGGAACAGGACCATGTGGGCCCCGGAGAGGCATGACAGCCCCACCACGTCCACGTCTTCCTGGACGGCAGCGGCCACGATCTTCTCCGGGGTCTGACGGATGCCGGTATAGATGACCTCCATGCCGGCGTCGCGGAGGGCCCGGGCGACCACCTTGGCACCCCGGTCATGCCCGTCGAGGCCGGGCTTGGCAATGAGGACGCGGATCTTCTTCTGAGCCATCGCACCTTCCTCCCTGACCTTCAGGCTGGTCCTGTCAAACCCAAGCAAGACTGGTTCACCCGGGAAATGACCGGGTCCTCCCGCCCGGAGGCGGCCGAGTGAGCCCGCCCACTCCGGCAGATGACGCCGGACAGTACGAAGCCTGCCCCCATCGAGGCTTCCGGAATCTCTGGCGGAAACGCCGTTCCCCAACGAGCCGCTGGGTCGAACGGCCGTCCGCCTCCGTGCTCGGACTCACCCGGCCATTTCCTGGATGAGCCGCACAACTCCACCCGGTCACCCGCCCTCGGTGTATTCGCCGTACACTCCTCGCAAGACGTCGGAGATCTCCCCCAGGCTGGCGTACGCCTTGACCGCCTCGAAGATGGGGGGCATCACATTGCCGCCGTCGAGGGCCACCCGTTCCAGGCCCTCCAGTGCACCCCTCACGGCAGCCCCGTCCCGCTCGGCCTTGACGGAGGCCAGCTTCTTCTTCTGGTAGGCCTCCACCTCCGGATTCACCCGGAGGACATTCTTGGGCAGCTCTTCTTTGATCTGGAACCGATTGACGCCCACCACCACCTGCTCTGCCGACTCGACGGACCGCTGGTACGCAAAGGCGGCGTCCGCGATCTCCCCCTGCAAGTAACCCGCTTGGATGGCCCTGACAACGCCGCCGAGGGCGTCGATCTTGTCGATGTACTCCTGGGCCTTCGCCTCGATCTGATCGGTGAGGGCCTCCACGCAGTACGAGCCCCCAAGGGGGTCGATCGTGTCCGCCACCCCGGACTCGTAGGCGATGACCTGCTGCGTGCGCAAGGCAATGCGCACAGAGTCCTCGGTGGGCAGACAGAGGGCCTCGTCCCGGGAGTTGGTGTGCAAGCTCTGGGTACCCCCCAGGACCGCCGCCAGCGCCTGCAGGGTGACTCGGACCACGTTGTTGTCGGGCTGCTGGGCGGTGAGACTGCACCCCGCCGTCTGGGTGTGAAAGCGGAGCATCATGCTCCGCTCGTCCTTGGCCCCGAAGCGGTTCTTGACGATGCCGGCCCACAGCCGCCGCGCGGCGCGAAACTTGGCGACCTCTTCCAGCAGGTTGTTGTGGCAGTTGAAGAAGAAGGACAGGCGTCCCGCGAACTCGTCTACGTCCAGGCCCTTGTCGACCGCCGCCTGGACGTAAGCAATGGCGTTGGCCAGGGTGAAGGCAACCTCCTGCACCGCGGTGCTCCCCGCCTCGCGGATGTGATACCCGGAAATCGAGATGGTGTTCCACTGGGGAACGTGGTCCTTGCAGTAGGCCACGATGTCCGTGATGATCTTGAGGCTCGGCTCGGGAGGGAAGATGTACGTGCCACGCGCCACGTACTCCTTGAGCAGATCGTTCTGGATCGTGCCTTGGAGCTTTCTCCGGTCGACGCCCTGTTTTTCCGCCACGGCCATGTACATCGAGAGGAGCACGGCAGCCGTCGAGTTGATGGTCATGGAGGTGGAGACCTTGTCCAACGGGATGCCGTCGAAAAGAATCTCGGCATCCCGCAGGGTGTCGACCGCCACGCCCACCTTCCCCACCTCGCCCTCTGCGAGCTCGTGGTCTGAGTCGTAGCCGATCTGGGTAGGCAGGTCGAAGGCCACCGACAGGCCCGTCTGGCCGTGGCCGAGCAGGTACTTGTACCGCTCGTTCGTCTGTTCCGCCGACCCGAAGCCCGCGTACTGGCGCATCGTCCAGAACCGCCCCCGGTACATGGTCGGCTGGACGCCGCGGGTGAAAGGGTACTCCCCGGGGACCCCTTCCCGTTCCGTGTATTCCTCGTCCCCCAGGTCGGCGGGGCTGAAGAGGCGCTTCACCTCCACCCCGGCCGTGGTCTCGAACCTCGGCCTCCGCTCCGGGAACTTGGCCAGGGTCTTGGCGACCACCTGATCCTCCCACTCCCTGACCTTCTGACGCACGGACTCGCGGCTCATTCGTCCCTCCCCTCTTGGCAGTCACCCCGGGAACGATCCCCGGCACCGGCCCTCACGGAGCCCTGACAATCCCCCGGGATGACCGCCCCCACCGGGCCCGGGGCCCCCGCCCGAGCCTGCAGGCCGGCGCAGCTACAGACCCGATCGGGGGTCAGGCCCCGATCACCACCAGCACCTCACCGACACCCACATCCTGGCCCTTGGCAACCTTGATCTCCGCGATGATCCCGGAGGCGTGGGCCTTGATCTCGTTCTCCATCTTCATCGCCTCCATCACCAGCACCGTGTCACCCACCTCGACGGAGTCCCCCGGCGCGACGAGCACGCTGAGGATGTGGCCGGGCATGGGGGCGGTGATGACCTCCCCGGCCCCGGAGGTCGCCGGGGCCGGGGCAACGGGTGCAGGTGCGGC
>CAZYJP010000048.1:0-10367 GCA_964647795.1 uncultured Thermodesulfobacteriota bacterium | reverse complement strand
GAAGCCGATTGTCGACGTCCAATCCGACGCCGCACCCGTTGCGGAGGCTCGGGAGGGACGCCTTGCTCCCACCGCCCCCGTCGTTGCGGGGCTGGACCATTCGAGAGTGTGGCCAGAGGTGTACGGACGCGGGGGGGCGAGGAGAACAGAAACGAACAGAAAGGGGCAGGAGTGAAGAAGGGGTCAGGCTCTCGCCCAACCCCTTGAAATTCGTGGTGGAGCTGATCGGGATCGAACCGACGACCTCTTGAATGCCATTCAAGCGCTCTCCCAGCTGAGCTACAGCCCCACGAGGGAATTCGCCTTATAGCAGAGGGGCTCGGGGGGTGTCAACCGGAGTCTCGGCCGGAGTCTCGGCCGGCCCAGGGCTGTCACCTTGACACCCCGGCAGCCCGCTCCCTATACTCCGCCGTCACGTGCCGGAGTGGTGGAACTGGTAGACGCGCTGGACTCAAAATCCAGTGGGGTAACACCCGTGCCGGTTCGATTCCGGCCTCCGGCACCAAGTCATTTCAATGGGTTACGGGAGCCGGGGTTCTGTCGAGGAATCCCGGTTTTCGTCCGTGTGCCCAGTCTTGTGCCCAGCTCTGGGGAGCCGTTCTCGGGGCTAGTGGTATTCCTGCCGAAGCTCCGCCGCGCCTCGGAGATCGTCGTCATCGACGATGTCATATCGCTCGAAAACCGACCGAGTCTTCTGCGCCGCCGCACAAGCTGATCTTTCACATCTTCGCCGCGCTGGCCGAGTTCGGGAAGGGTCTCATCCGGGAGCGAACATTGGCGGGTCTGAAGGCGGCTCGGGAGCGGGGCCGGCGTGGCGGCCGCCCGAGGCTTCCTGCCGGCCATCCGCGAGTGGTCGTGGCCCACGAGATGCGCCAGGACGACAAGCTCGCCATCGACGACATCTGCAAGACGTTGCGGATCTCACGGTCGACGTTCTACCGGTACTGCGCGATGGCCATTCCTCCTTCAACCGCTGAAGGTCTCCGGGGCGATGCTTTCCTGTACGTTCTTCCCATACATCACCAAGAGCCACAGCTGCCCCCGGGCGCCGGCCCAGAAGTAGAGCCCTCGGGCTCCACTGCTTGGTTTCCTTGCGTAGAGCCGCCACCCCAGTGCGGGAGAACTGGGCGGTTCCGGTCGTTTCGCACGGCTCCCGTCCGATCGTTGCGCCCGAGTCAAATTCCGTTTGACACTCGCATGTGGCCACGCTAGGCTGGTTTCCTGACGGGAAACCTACGACTTCCGCTGCCTCAGAATCGTCATGATGATACGGGAAGAGGATATTGGGCCAAATATTAGGCGCTTGCGGGAGGAAAGGGGTCTTACCCTCCCTCGCCTAGCTGCCGCGACTGGTTTCACAAAGGGATACCTTTCGAAGATCGAAAACTCCGAAAAGGCGCCCCCGGTTGCGACTCTGCTGGCCCTGGCCAAGGCTCTGGACGTTGACATCTCCGAACTGTTTGACGGGGGGAAGGACCCCCGCCGATTCAAGCTTGTACGAAGGGAAGAACGCAACAGCATGGCTCGTGGTGCTTCGGAGCACGGCTACACCTACCAACCCTTGGCCCCTGGCCTGCCCACCAAGAAGATGGAACCTTTCGTAATCCAGATCCCAACTTCCCCCCCGGCGGGCGCGGTGTTTCAGCATGAAGGGGAGGAGATGTTGCTGGTACTTCGAGGCGAAATGAAATTCTTCTACGGCGAGGAAGCGTACGATCTTCGCGAGGGCGATTGCGTCTATTTCGACTCCGGCATTCCCCACCGGGGCTTCTCCACTGGGGACGTGGAGGCCGAATGCCTTCTCGTAATCCACGCGGCGGTGTGACCGGAGGCAAGGTCGGTCTTCGAGAGTGGCTGAAGCAAGATCTTGAGCGGGAGGCGCAATGGACAAGTTGGTCATCACTGCGGCGATTACCGGAGGAGCGTCTCCGGCAAGCAACCCTTATCTGCCGAAGAACGCCAAACTGCAGATTCAGGCTGCCGTCGATGCCTGGAACGCGGGAGCAACCATCGTACACATCCACGCTAGGAATCCGGACACCGGGGAAGCGGAACACCGTGCGGAGTACTTTGCCGAGGCAGTGGCCGGCATTCGTGACCGCACCGACCTGATCATCAATGTGACGACAGGGGGGTCTGGACGTCGGGTGGACGGGGAGTGGCTCTACAAGGAAGTCCCCACCGAGAGTGTGCAGGGCCGAGTATCGGTGCTGCCAGAGCTTTGCAAGGACCCGGCCACCAAGCCAGATATTGCCTCTTTTAACGCAGGCTCGCCCGTAATTGACATATACAGCGAAAGCAAAAAGGAGTTTCTTCTAAAATTCGTTATGGTTCAGAGCTTTCCTGATATGCAGTACATGGCACAAGTGATGAAGCAGTTAGACATCAAGCCGGAGCTCGAGTGTTACGATGTGGGAATGATCAATAACGCACTCTTCCTGCGGAAGATTGGAGAGCTGGAGGATCCTCTCTACTTCCAATTGGTGATGGGGGTCCTCGGGCAGATCCCGGCGAACCTCGACAACTTGATCCATATGCGTCGCTGCATTCCCGAGGGCCTCCCTTGGTCCGTCTGTGCCGTAGGCCTCGACGAGTGGCCCATGATCACAGCAGCCATGATCCTGGGCGGCAACGTGCGAGTCGGATTCGAAGACAACCTTTACTTGGCACGCGGGAAGCTGGCGAAGAGCAACGCCGAGATGGTCGAGAAGGCCGTCCGAATCTCGCGGGAACTCGATCGGGAGTTGGCAGATTCCACCGAGACCCGCCGGCAACTTGGGCTTCGTCCGAGGCACTGATCCCATGTCAAATGTCCTTGAGGCGCACGATGTGTCGAAAGCCTTCGGCGCCCTCGTCGCCGTAAACGGAGTGAGTTTGGGCATCGAGGCGGAGGGGATCCACTCCATCATCGGCCCAAACGGTGCCGGGAAAACGACGCTCTTCAACCTGCTGACAGGCTTTCTGCGCCCGACCTCCGGCAAGATATCGTTTCTTGGGGAGGACATCACGGGGAGGCCACCCCATCAGATTGCGACCCGCGGAATTGGACGGTCTTTTCAGATCACGAGCGTTTTTCCCGAACTCACGGCAGCTGAGAACGTTCGGATCGCCCTGCAGAGGGGCACGCGTGGGAGCTATCGGCTGTTGGGTTCCATGAAGAAGATGAGGCACTTGGAGGAACGCGCCGGGCAGATCTTGGACCAAGTGGGCCTCCGTACGAAGGGTGACTTGGCGGCGAAGTCGATCTCGCACGGGGAGCGTCGGATTCTAGACATTGCCGTGGCGATGGCTACCTCACCGCGACTTCTTCTCTTAGACGAGCCGGCTTCAGGACTCGCGGGGGATGAGATTTCCCGCCTTGTCCGCCTCATCCAGGACTTGGCGGCATCCACCGTAATCGTGCTGGTTGAGCACAACATTGAACTGGTTCTTTCCGTCTCCCGCACGATCGCCGTCCTCCATCAGGGCGAGGTCATCGCCCAGGGTCCTCCGGACGCCATCCAGCGAAACGCCCGAGTACAGGAGGCGTATCTGGGAGGGGAAGCATGCTCGTAATCGAAGGACTTGAGGCCTCTTACGACGAGAGCCGAGTTCTTCGCGGCCTCTCCCTCAACGTCGCCCGTGGGGAAATCGTCACGCTTCTCGGGCGCAACGGCATGGGGAAGACGACGACGATCAAGTGCATTTCGGGGCTGCTGGCCCCAACGAGGGGCACTGTCCAATTGCACGGCACCAGCCTTCTCGGACTCAAACCTCACGAAATTGCCGCCCGGGGCATTGGCCTGGTGCCGGAGGATCGTCGCGTCTTCGCGAGCCTCACCGTCCTTGAGAACCTGAAGATTCCCACCCTCGGCAGAGCCCGCGGGGGGTGGGACCTGGAGAAGGTCTTCCACTCCTTCCCTCGGCTTCGGGAGCGACGAAACCACAAGGGCAGCGAGTTGAGCGGAGGCGAGCAACAGATGCTCGCGATCGCCCGAGTGCTGCGGATGCGCGCCGAGCTGGTCCTCTTGGACGAACCGTCGGAGGGCCTCGCCCCACTGCTTGTGCGGGAGATCGTAAACATCATCCTGGAAATGAAGAAGGAAGGGATCACGATCCTCCTCGTGGAGCAAAATACCGCCTGCGCCTGCCGGGTGGCGGACCGCCATTACATCCTTTCACACGGGGCAGTGGCATACAGCGGAACCAACGATGAATTCGTAGCTAATGAGGAAGTGAAGAGGGCGTATCTTGGAATCTAGAGCGAGTTGCCAGACTATTTCAGGAGATCGGCCACCGGCACCCATCCCCCAAGGAGGACAGACGCATGAAGAAAATCACAGCCATCTTGTCATGTCTGTTTAGCTTGGCGCTGTGCACCGCAAGTGCCGCAAACCCAGTCAAGGTCGGCGTCTTGGAGGTCCTCTCTGGGCCGCTGGGAGTCATCGGAAAGGGATCGGTCGAGGCCGCCACGATGGCGGTTGAGGACTTTGGACCCGTGCTCGGGAGCCCGGTACAACTGGTGATTCGAGACCACGCGTTCAATCCCGGCCTGGCAAACGAACGGGCCAAAGAGATGTATGCCAAGGACGAAGTGGACGTGATTGTCGGCTGTCCGAACAGTGCCGCAGCCTTGGCCGTTTCGGATCAAGCAGAGCGCCACAAGCGGCTTTTCTTGGCGTCGGACGCCGGAACTACGGACCTCATCGCCAAGAACAGGTATACCTTCAAATGGAACTACAATGATTACATGCTGGCGACGACGGCAGGTCGTTGGGCGACTCAGAATCTTGGCAAGAAGTGGTACACGATCACGGCAGACTATGCATGGGGTCATGACCTTCTGAAATACTTCACGGCGGCCATCCAAGACGAGGGCGGCGCCGTCATCGGCAACGACAACGTTGCTCAGGGAACGGCAGATTTCAGCCCATACATCCTCAAGGCCAAGAGGGCCACGCCAGAGGTGGTGGGGCTCCTGAATGTCGGGCGGGATGCAGCCAACTCCACCAAGGCTTTGGTGGAGTACGGGCTCAGAGCGGAAACCCAAGCGGTGCACGCCCTTCTCTTTGAATTGGACATCAAGGGCGCTGGCATTGAGACCTTCGCAGGAAACTACACCGCGGCGTCCTGGAACTGGCAAGTCGACAATCCCGGCGCAAAGGAGTTCGCCGATCGTTTCCTCCAGAGGACCGGGGAGCGGCCGCACTTTATGGCGGCGGCTGTCTACAGCGCCGTCTGGCAGTATCTCGACGCGGTGAAGCGAGCCGGCAGCAAGGAAGCGGATGACGTGATCCGAGCACTGGAAGGTCACACCTTCAGCGACTTTTTCGCAAATCCCGGCTACATCCGGAAAGCGGACCACCTCCAGGTGGGCAAGGCGTATCTGCTGCGCGTGAAGCAACCTGGTGAGGTGAAGGGTCAGGAGGATTTCTTCGAGATCGTCGGCACGCTCCCGTCTGACGTGGCGCACCCCCCGGTCGGCTATTTCGGCCGGTCACTGTACTAACGGAAGGTCTGACAACAGGCCAAGCTGGGGGCCTCCTCATTACCCAGGCGTCAAACCGCCCCAGCTTCCAAACGTCCTGCCCCTGAGTTGGGATCACCAGGGGGGGAACCGACGAGTTCCCCCCCTGTCCTCCAAACTCGGCTTGGAGAACCCATGGATGCCCAGTTCCTCTTGGCCCAAGCCTTTAACGGCTTGATGCTCGGCTCTTTCTACGTTCTTCTGTCGTTGGGGCTATCGATCATCTTTGGGATGCTGGGTATCGTCAACTTTGCCCACGGCGCTCTCTATATGCTCGGAGCCTATGGCGCCTACACGGCGTGCCAGGTCTTAGGTCTCAGTTTCTGGCTCGCCCTCGTGGCAGCTCCAGTGAGCGTGGGCATCATTGGATACACGATTGAAAGACTGCTCCTGCGGCGTCTCTCTCACCTTCCACATTACTACATGCTATTGATGACTTTTGGCCTCATGATCTTCGTTGAAGAGATCGTGCGGCTTTTCTTCGGTCCAATGGGAAAGCCATTCGCCACGCCCCAGGAACTAGCTTTTTCTCTTGACTTAGGTTTCATCGTCTTTCCCGCTTACCGCCTCTTCATCATCGTAGTGGCGCTCACTTGTTCACTCGCGGTCTGGCTCTTCGTCGAGCGAACGGACTTGGGCGCCGTCATTCGTGCGGGTACCGATGACAGCCAGATGGTGAGTGCCCTGGGGATTGACATTTCGCGAGTCTTCTCTCTGGTCTTCGCTCTGGGTGCAGCGCTGGCCGGACTCGCGGGCGTTCTCGCTGCACCGGTGCAGAACATCCTGCCGGAGATGGGAGCCGGGGTGCTGACAGAGACCTTTGTCGTCGTCATCGTCGGAGGCCTCGGTTCCATCGGGGGCTCGATCCTCGCCGGCTTGATCATCGGGGAGTTAATTACGCTGGGCGTGATCTTCTGGCCGCCGGCAGCTCACACGCTCGTCTACGTGTTCATGGCTTTGGTGCTCCTTCTCCGGCCCCGAGGCCTGTTTGGGCGCGCGCACCTCTTCGACTAGCAGGGTGCTGAAAAGCCCCCTCCCTGGGTTTTTCAGCTACGGGTGGACTCGCCCCGTCCTGAGGCTCGCCCTCCGGGCGCGCCGACGGTGCGTCCGATTCCCCTGTCCTGGGGAATCGTCTCGGGGACGGCCCCTTCGAACCCTTGCGAATCACTACGCTTTTCAAACGCCGCGATTCGGCGCCTCATCCATGGGACGCACGCAGGCTGCGTTTTCAGCAGCCTGCTAGGCAAGGACGGAAACGATGGGCTCTTTCCGACGCTGCACAGTCGCACTCTCCGCTCTGGCTCTGCTGGTTGGCTTGCCGTTCCTGCTGCCATTCCCAGCTCTCGCGAGCGAGATGCTCATATGGGGCATCTTCGCCGCCGGATACGACATCCTCTTCGGTTACACAGGGCTCCTCTCGTTCGGGCACGCGATCTTCTTCGGAATCGGGGCATACTCTACCGGACTCATTCTCAAGGGATCTGCTCATTCAGCCAGCCTTGGGCTCGCCGTCGGCTGCAGTCTGAGCCTTGTGCTTGCGCTGGGGATCGGCTTTTTGACGATTCGTAGACGCGGGATCTACTTCATTATGGCGACTCTGGCTTTTTGCCAGATGGTGTACTTCATCGGGTTCAAGTGGACCAGCCTGACGGGAGGCGACAGTGGATTGCACGGGGTCCCTCGCCCCTCGATGCTCGGACTCGACCTTAACAATGAGGTAGCCTTTTACTACTTTGTGCTAGCCATCTTTGGCGCGAGCCTGTGGGCTGCGCTTCGGATTGTCCGCTCACCGTTTGGGCGGGTTGTAGAGGCGTTGCGCGAGAACGAGAATCGAGCCAAGAGCATCGGATACAATACGGATTCCTTCAAGATTATTGCTTTTGGAATATCTGCCATCTTTGCATCCCTGGCCGGGGGGATTTACGCGATCCACCTAAACTTCGTGCCCCTTGAAACGCTATCCATTTTCACCTCCGGGGATGTGGTAATCATGGCCCTCGTAGGTGGCGTGGGTACGCTATACGGCCCAGTGCTCGGAGCAATGCTCATCGTGCTCCTGAAGAACCTCCTGAGTGCGTGGATAGAGCACTGGAATTTGATCCTGTCAATCGTCTTCATGGCCTCGGTCCTGGGCTTCCGACGGGGCCTGTTTCCTGCTCTGGTTCAGCGGCTCTGGGGTGGAAGATGAGTTCTTCTCGGGTGAGCGTTGTCGGCTCGAGGATCATGAACCAAGGCACGGCCCATGCCTTTGCCGGCAAGATGGTCGAAGAGAAGCTTTAGCAGGCCGTTGAAAAACGGCCTGCGTGAGGGTTCGAAGGGGCCGTCCCCGAGACGATTCCCCAGGACAGGGGAATCGGACGCGCCGTCGGCGCGCCCGGAGGGCGAGCCCCGGGACGGGGCGGCGGTGAACGACGGCTCGGAATCGGGCTCGTTGTTCCCGACGACAACAGATGGGGAGGTGAAGAATGGGCATCCTGATAACCGGTGGTTCTGGCTTTATCGGCGCTTCCTTGGCCCGTGAATTCTCAAGACGCGGAGAAAGTGTCGTGGTCGTGGACGTCAAGCCTCCTCCTCCCCGGGTCTCCCAGTTGCCCGGGATTTCCTACCTGAGGGTTGACATCGGAAACCTTCCAGAAATCCTGAACGCCTTCTCAGAAATCCGGATTTCCACTGTTTTCCATTTGGCGGCGATCCTGTCCGCCCCTTCCGAGGAGAATCCGTGGAACTCCCTACGGGTGAACGGGCTGGGCACGTTCAACATTCTCGAAGCGGCAAGACTGTCTGGTGTGAGGAAACTCCTCTTCACGAGCTCGATGGGTACCTATTCGGTCTCCTCGGATGTGGTGGTCGACGACGACACCGCGCAAAGGCCCACCCTCATCTACGGTGTGGGGAAGGTCTTCGGAGAGCTCCTTGGGCTTTACTATCAGAGGAAATTTGGACTCGACTTTCGGGGGATTCGCTTCCCCCAACTCGTCGGGCCGGGGGTTCTCTCGGGAGGCTTTGGCCAGTATGGCCCCCGCTTGGTGGAGGCAGCGGTGCGCGGGGAGGCGTTCGACGCTTGGGTGCCCCCCGAGACGGTGATCCCCATGCTGTACGTCAAGGACGCGGTACGCGGCCTCGTTCTGCTCCACGACGCTCCCGAGGACCGCATCAGGACTCGGATGTACAATGTGGGTCAGATCACTCCTGCGCCTACGGCACAGGACATCGTGGACGAGGTCCGACGTCATTTCCCGTCGGCACGTCTCGGCTTCGCCCCGGACCCCAAGGCTGTGGCCGTCCTACAGACCATTCCGAGGGAAATTTCGGGCGAGAATGCCCGCAATGAATGGGGGTGGGAGCCCGCCTACTCCCTGGAAGGAATGGTGCGGGACTTTATCGAGGAACTCGGTACAGAGAGCAGGAAGGGTGGGGCAACGGCGTCTCCAGTTGCAGACCCGTAGGCTTGGCGGGGTCGCGGGAGTAGTCCTCGCGCATGGCCCGCTCGATGTCTACTCCAACCTCGTCGAGGGCCACAGCACCCACCCGGTAGAGGAGCAGGGGCTCCATCTGGGAGGGCGTTGCCTGCTCGACATGCCTGCTCGGCCGCCTGTCGGTAGGCCGCCTTGACAGGCCGAGGGCGCTCCTCTATACATCGGGCCTCGCAAACGCACGACCACAGGATATTGGGGTATGAGCGGGAGTGCCCTATCCACGGAGGGAGCCGGATGGATCTGCGACTGAGCGACCTGGAGGGTCGGTTGAAGGCGATGGACGGCGCGGCGCTTCGTTTGCGCCGGTCACAACCGAGCGAGGCTGTGTCCGAGGAAGACTTGGTGCAGCCGGGAGCCGGGGAGCGCTTCCTCCGCCTGCGGGGGACATCGCAAGGGCAATGAGCTCTGTGCGTCACTCTTCGCTATGAATGGCATCTGCTCGGCCGTCCGGTTGGGATGAGATCCTCCACCGTGCGCCCGTACTGCCCCTTCCCGATGACGGTCACGGGCGCGCTCTGCCCGCCGACCGTAACCTGGTTCTGATCGTCAGCGGGAGAGAAACTCGACCGTTGGCATTTGGCCCCCGGTCGGGACTCCCCGGTGAACCTTGAACGGAACTTCGCACCCTCCTGCCTGAAGCGAGGTCTGGCGAGGTCTGGAGTTCGCGGTTGCCCGCCACGGTGCCGTGCGGCCGTTTGGGCAGGGCCTGGGCCCCTCGCCGCGAGGGGCTGGGGAGGAGGCCACCCTCGTGAGCGACCCACCCCGTGCTCGAGGCGGAAGGCGGATGGCGAAGCTCGCACTCGCCGCTGCCGGCGTCGTCGCGGTCCTCGCCGCCGCCCGATGGTTCCACGCCCAGGAGTTGCTGCGCACCGCCTTGGCGTGGATCGAGGGCCTCGGCCCCTCGGGTGCGTTGCTCTTCGTGGCGCTCTACGTCGCCGCCTGCGTCCTGTTCCTCCCCGGCTCCATCCTCACCCTGGGCGCCGGGGTGGTCTTCGGGGTGGTCAAGGGCTCGGCCCTGGTCTCGGTGTCCTCGATTCTGGGAGCGACGGCGGCCTTCCTGGTGGGCCGCTACCTGGCCCGGGACTGGGTCGCCCGAAAGATCGAAGGCAACGACACATTCCAGGCCGTGGACGAGGCGGTGGCCCGGGAGGGCTGGAAGATCGTCGGGCTCACGCGCCTCTCCCCGGTGTTTCCCTTCAACCTCCTGAACTACGCCTACGGCCTCACCCGCGTGTCGCTCCGGGACTACTTCTTCGCGTCCTGGATCGGGATGCTCCCCGGAACCGTCCTGTTCGTCTACATCGGCTCCCTCGCGGGCGACCTTGCGAGGATCGGCGCGGGGGAGCGCTCGCGCTCCGCCGCCGAGTGGGCTCTCTATGCCGTCG
>CAZYJP010000047.1:0-10381 GCA_964647795.1 uncultured Thermodesulfobacteriota bacterium | reverse complement strand
CGAGCACCCACGTCCAGCCCCCCGGGGCTGCACCCAGGTCCACGGCCCGCATCCCCGCCCGCAGGCGAGCCCGCCGCTCCCCCTCGGGAACGAAGAGCAGGAGTGCCTCCTCGAGCTTGAGGGCCGATCGGCTCGGCGCCTCCCGGGAGAAACGAAGGCGCGGTATGCCCATGGGCCGGGGAGAAGGACCTCCCGGCTCCGAGAGACCCAGGAGGGCGGACGAGACTTCCGGAAGGAAGACGTGGAGACGGGGTCCGGACGACCGCGGCCCCAATAAGCCCCGCTCGACCAGGGCCGCCTCCAGACTCTCGGAGAGGTTCGCACAGAGGGGCCAAAGGCGCCTTCCTCCGTCGCTGTCGGGAGCCTCGACGAGGAGCTCCGAGTACCCCCGCAACCCCAGGCGCCGGGCCTGGGCCCAAGCCCCTTCGGCCAGAGACGCGAGCCGGCCGGCAGCATCGGGGAGCGCCACCCGGGCGGTCGCGCGAAAGACCTGCCGGGAGAAGATGAGGTCGCGGGCAGCGAGACGGGGAAGGGGCTTGGAGCCGGCCGGGGCCTCCGCTTCGAGGAACGCATATCCCTCCCCGAGGGCGGTCCGGACCGGCACCCCCTGGGCGCGGGCCGCGTCCGCTGCCTCTTCGGCGGCCTCGACCTCGAAGCCTGTCCGGCAGTACAGGACCAGAGCTTCCACCCTCACCCTCCTCGTCCCCGACGGGGCCCGCCTCCCGGGGCGGGTCGACTCCATCCTCTCCCATCTCCTCCCCACCGCGAAAGGGACCTTCCACGAGGAGATGCCCGGGGGGTGGGAGGGGACAGACCGCGGATTGCGCCGCCCTGCTTGACAGCCCCGGGTTCATGAAAGAGGATGGCCGCGAGAACCGGGATGGATACGGAAGAGCGGCGTCACGCCATGAAGCCCGGTGCTTCGCGACAACCCGGACGCCCATGCCGGAGCACCCCGTGAGGTCCGAGGGAGTGGGTCCGGTTTCCTGGTGGGCGGCTGTTCACCTCTCGGATCAACCCGTTTTCGCGGCCCTCGAGGCCAGCAGGAGGCATCCATGGATGAGCAGGCAGGGGTCAAGGTCTCCGACCTCCAGGTGGATCAACAAAATCTCTACCGGGAGGAGCTCTTCACCGACCTCAAGGTCGCCAGCATCCGCCGTCTTACGCCGGTGAAGCAAGACGGCTCGCTGGACAAGACGCGCGAGGTGATCTTCGTCGGGCAGACCCAGATCATGACACCGGCGGGCAGCCTGCCGGTGCAGGCCCGGCTCGAAGCGGTGAACCTGCAGCAGGCTCTGGAGCGGTTCCCCAAGGCGATTTCCGGGGCGATCGAGCGGATGATGGCGGAGTTGGAGGAGTTTCGCCGCAGGGAAGCCGGTCGGATCGTGACTCCCAGAGAAGCCGGGGGCGGCATCATCCTTCCCTGAACCGGCTTCGCGGGGCACGGGTCGGCTGCCGCCCGAGAGGAGCCGTGGGTTCGTGAAGGGTCGAACGATTCTCCTCGCGGCCGCCGTCGCGGCCGTCTTGGTCGTGCCGACTCCGGCCTCTGCCTGGTACGACGAAACCCACCTGGCGGTCGCGAGAGCCGCAGGATACGCCAAGTGGTACAACGCCGCGGGCGCGGACCTGGCGAAGCTCAAGGCGGCAGAACGGGAGGCCCACAACCATTACGTCAACAATCCGCCTGGGACCACGGTGACGGCTGCCGCGGTGCTCCGCCAGGCTCCCCGCTACGACACCGTGGACCCGGGAGGGCACCTGTACGGGGCCATCATCGCCGCGGTCCGGGGCTACGTCGCCCAGAGGGCCCGCGGCACATACGCCGAGCACCTCCTTGCCTTCGCCGCCCACTACCTGGGCGATCTCTCGATGCCGCTCCACAACATGCTCTACGACGACTTCAACCGACGGCACCACGCGGCAATGGACGGTGTGGTGAACCGCGACATCCTGGAAAACTGGAGGAAGATCCGAGTCTACCCTGTCGCCATCGCCTCCGAGGAGGACCTGGCCCGGGAGGTCGCCCGCCTCGCCAACCTCTCCATCTCCCTTGGGGAGAGTCTCCGAGCCGAGGAGCGCCTGCCCACCCGGGAGGAGGCCTACGAACAGCTGGGCCACAGCGCATCCGTCCTTCGGGGGGTCCTGCTCTGGACGGGCGCACCGATGATCGAGGGGGAGGCCGAGGAGAGCCCGGGAAACCGATCGACGAGGGGGTTCTCGCGAGGCCCATAGAAAAGGCCGGCACCATGGCCGGCCCTTCCTTCGTAACCCCTGCGGCGTGACGCCGCGCGGCTTATTCAGGCTACGGGGGTGGTGAAGACCTTGGTGGCTTCCTTGATGCTGGCCTCACAGGTCTTCCGCGCGTCGGCGGCCACCCCTGCGGCCAGGTCGGCCCAATCCTTCATGGCCTTCTGCCCCTCGGCCATCGCCGTCGCCGAGGTATCGGTCCAGAACTTGAGGGCGCTCTCCGCCTGCGCTTGATACAGCGCGAAGCACTTGCTCGCCAGCTCCGTCTGGGCAGCCACGGTGGCCGTCACCTTCTCCGTCGTCTCCGTCAAAACGTCTTTCTTCGCCATGGGTTTTCCTCCTTCGAATGGTTCGTGGGTTCGTTTTCGACCGTGTGACGAGAAGATACCATTGCTGCATTGCAGCGTCAAGGGGTAAGTTCGTCTTTCGTCCATCTTTCTGAGCCGCCTATTTTTTGGGAGGAGGCCCGCGGGTGGGAGGGTGACCGGGATTGCACCGCAGCATACCCCGGGCGTTCCCCGCCGCTCCGGCGCTCCTTTCGACGCCGGGTCGGCCCGAGGCCCGCCCTTCCGCGGGAACGGATGCCGTGCCTACTTGAGGAAGCTCTTGAGTTTCCGGCTGCGGGTGGGATGGCGGAGCTTGTGGAGGGCCTTGGCCTCGATCTGGCGGATGCGCTCGCGGGTGACCGCGAAGTCGCGGCCGACCTCCTCGAGGGTGTGGTCGCTCTTCTCGCCGATCCCGAAGCGCATGCGCAACACCTTCTCCTCGCGGGGGGTGAGGCTCGAGAGAACATCCCGGGTCTTCTCCGCCAGATTGGCGAGAACCGCAGCCTCGTCCGGCGGAACCGCCTTCCGGTCCTCGATGAAGTCCCCCAGGTGGCTGTCTTCCTCGTCTCCGATGGGGGTTTCGAGACTGATGGGTTCCTTCGCGATCTTGAGGACCTTGCGCACCTTGGAGACGCTCATGTCCATGCGCTCGGCGATCTCCTCGGGTTTGGGCTCACGGCCCAACTCCTGGACGAGGTAGCGGCTGGTGCGCACCAGTTTGTTGATGGTCTCGACCATGTGCACGGGGACTCGGATCGTGCGCGCCTGGTCGGCGATCGCCCGGGTGATCGCCTGGCGAATCCACCAGGTGGCGTAAGTGGAGAACTTGTATCCCCGCTGATACTCGAACTTGTCCACCGCCTTCATGAGGCCGATGTTGCCCTCCTGGATGAGGTCCAGGAACTGCAACCCCCGGTTGGTGTACTTCTTGGCGATACTCACCACCAGGCGAAGATTGGCCTCGATGAGCTCCGCCTTGGCCATCTTGGCTCGTTGCTGGCCAGATCGGATCGCCTTGACCTTCTCGCGCAGGGCCTCCTTCACGAGGCCGGTCTGCTTTTCCACCGATTCGATGAGGTCGAGCTGGCGGCCGGCATCCTTGCGAAGGCGCTTGACCTGGTCGGGGCGGCGGTTGAGCTCGAGACAGATGGCGCGCAACTCCTTCCCCTGGCACATCTTGAGGAAGTCCCGGGCCTTCATCCCCATCTCGTCTTCGAGTCCCCGCAGCGCCTGCTCGGCTCTGCGCACGTCGTCGGCCAGCCGGAAGTAGCGGTCGACGATCTCATCCACCACCGCGTCCTTGAGGTTCAGAGATCGGAAGAAGCGCACCATCTCCCGCTGGATTCCCCGGATTTCTTCCTCGAGGGGACCGGGCTTCCGGGAGGCCGCAAGACGAACTTTTCGCTCGGTTCGCCGCTCGTCGAGGGTCTGGAGCTCCGAGATCGTCGCGAGCACCCTTTCGAGCTGGCTGCCTGCAGCCTTGGCCGCCGACACCGCCACCGCGTCTTCGTCTTCCTCTTCCTCCTCTTCCTCCGACCCCTCTCCGGACTCCCCCTCCGGGGAGTCCACCACCGCGCGGAGGCTCAGGTCGTTGGCCTCCAGTTTCCGGCCCAGCCCGACGACTTCCTCCACGGCCAGAGAACCGCTGAAGGCCGCATCGAAGGCTTCGTCGAGTCCCGCCTCGATGCGCTTTGCGATCTCGACCTCGCCCTCTCGGGTGAGCAGCGAGACCGACCCCATCTCCCGCAGGTACATCCTCACCGGGTCATTGGTGCGCTCGAAGAGCTCCTCGTAGTCGGAACGGTCGTCCTCCTCGCCCTCCTCTTCCTTCTCCCCCCCATCCCCTTCCGCGGAATCCCCGTCGCCCTCCTCCTGGTCGTGTGCCTCCCGCTCCAGGCCCGCGTCGTCTACCACCGCGATGTCCAGATCGCGCAGCGTCATGATGAGCTCGTCGATCGCCTCGGGATCGACCACCTCTTCCGGAAGCGCGTCGTTGATCTCTCGGTAGGTCAGGAAACCCCGATCCTTGCCGTCTTCGATGAGTTCTTCAAAGTCTTCCAGTCGGATTCCGTTGGGCATCTACTCCGTCTCCTTACGATGGAATGCCGGCACCGCAGTCAAAGTACCACGGGATTTCCAGGTTTGAAGGGGTCATCCGTGCGCGGGGGGCAGACGGCGGCCCTCGGTGAGCGCGCGGTCCAACGCCGTCTTTTCCCGCTGCAGGGCCAGGACGCGCCCCCGATCGCCAGCCTGCTCGGCCTGGGCGATCTCCTTGACGAGGGCAGCCGTCCGCCCCGCCAGGTGTCGGACCTTGAGTGCCGCCTCCAACTCGCCGTACACCGGGTTCGGGGGGCAGTCGCCCACGAGCAGGCGGGTAAGCACCCGCCGGACCTCCTGGGGGGCCTCGTCTACGGGCAGTTGGGCCTCGCGCTCGGTCCGTGAGGCCACAAAACCGGCCGCCTCCCTCAGGGGGCCCGGCCGCATCCACTCCTGCACGCCCCGACTCCGGAAAATGGGCCGGTGCTCGGGTTGGCAGAGCAGGCAGGCCACCAGGCCCCTCTCCACAGGGTCTCCGGGGTCCGCCGGCTGACGCTGGGTCGCGGCGGGGGCCCCGGCCTTGCGGGACACGGAGCGAAGACGCGCCCTCAGCTGGGCTTCCGCCACCCCCAGGACCTCGGCTGCCTTCTTCACATACAGATCCCGGGCCAGGGGGTCGGACACCGCAGCAAGCCGCGGGGCCAGATCGTCCGCGGCGGCGATCACGCCCTCCACGGACGCCAGGTCGAACCGCCCCGCGCTCTGCTCCAGGTACAGCTCGAGAAGCGGCTTCGCAGATCCCGCGAGCCCGGCGAGATCACCGCCCCGGCGCACGAAACTGTCTGGATCTTCTCGCGGGGGCAGGAGAACCCCGCGGCAGGGGTACCCCTCTGCGAGGAAGAGGTCCAGGCTGCGAAAGGCCGCACGCCGGCCCGCGTCGTCCCCGTCGTACACCAAGACCACCTCGTCCGCCCTTCGTCGCAGGGCACGGATGTGCTCTGCGGTGAGGGCGGTCCCCAGGGTCGCCAGGGCCGTGGGAATCCCTCGGGCGTGGAGGCTGATCACGTCCATGTACCCTTCGACGAGGAGCGCCCGGCGCTCCCGGCGCAGCGGGTCCGCGGCCTGCGCGAGGCCGTAGAGCACCTCCCCCTTCCGAAACACCGGGCTTTCGGGGCCGTTGAGGTACTTCGGCTCGCCGTCCCCGAGTACGCGGCCGCCAAAGCTCACCACGCGGCCCTGGCCGTCCTGGATCGGGAATATCAGCCGATCGCGGAACCGGTCGTAGTAACCGCCGGTCCGGCGGGGAGCCAACAGTCCCGCGGCCGCAGCCAGAGCCGGATCCACGCCTCTGCTCTCCAGGTACCGGGCAAGGTTGTCCCAACCCGCCGGAGCACACCCCAGGCCGAACGATTCGGCCACCCGGGATCCGACCTCGCGCCGCTCCAGATAGTCCCTGGCCGGGGCACCTGCCCGACCCGCTTCCAACTGATGGCGGTAGTAGCGCTGTGCGAGGGCCAGTACCTCGAGGAGGGCCTCCCGCTCGGCCCGCTCCCGACGCTCCCGGGGCGCGTCTGCCGCTCCGGGCAGATCGACCCCCGCCTGGGCGGCCAAGGACCGCACCACCTCGATGAAAGGCCGCCCCTCCGCCTCCATCAGAAACCGGAAGACCGACCCCCCTGCACCGCATCCGAAACAGTGGTAGGTCCCCCGCTCCTCGTTCACGACGAAGGACGGGGTCTTCTCGCTGTGGAAGGGGCACAACCCCTTCCAGTTCTTGCCCGCCCGCTTGAGCGCCACATGACTGCCCACCGCGTCGACGATGGAGATCCGAGACCGGACAGCTTCCAGCACGTCGTCAGGGATTCTCATGGTTCACGGCTCGATCGCAGGGTGAGCCCCCTGTCAGGGTGCCGAAAGACATCCTTTCCCGGCCCCTCCAGAGCCCTCGATCGCCGGTCGGGAGGACCACCCACAGCGAGGTTGACGCAGGGGAACCCGTGTGCGCTCCTTCCCGGGCGGCTGAGCCCGTCGGCGACATCGACACCCAAGGCGGTGCAGGCCCTACCGCAGGACCACCCAAGTGGCGGCATCGCCCTCGGGTCGCACTTCCTGAACCTGGCGTTCCTCCGCCAGCCGTTCTCGGATCGCCCGGCGCAGGGCCCCCGTTCCCCGGCCGTGGACGACCCGAAACCCGTCGGCGCCGGCCACCAAGGCACGGTTCAGGCCCCGGTCCACCCGTCCCAACGCCTCGGCCACGGTGCAGCCGAGCACCACCACGTCTCCCGCTCCCCCTTCGGCCACCACTCGGACCGAGGCCCCCCGGACCATCGGCTCCCGACTCTCGGCCGGCTGCAATTCGGCCACAGGAACCGTGACCCGCAGCGCACCGACCCGGACCACCACCTTGCGGCCGTCGCCCTCCGTACCCTCCACTTCCCCCTCCTTGCCCAGGGACACAACCCTCACCCGCAGCCCCGGCACCACCGCTGAGGCGAGAAGGGGTGCACCGACCGCAGGGGGCGCAGGGAAGGCCTCGGCCAACGACCGCTCGGCGAGGCTCACGGCCCTCTCGGCCTCCTTCTGGGTAGCCTCCCCTTGGGAAAAACGACGGATCTCCCGCCCGAGATCTCGGCGTTCATCCTCCAGGACGAGCCGGGCCTCCGCCCGGGCCTCCTCCCGAGCAGCGCCGCGCTCCCGCCGCGCCTCGGCGAAGAGCACCTCCTGCTCGGCGCAGCGGGTCTCCCACTGCCGGCGCAGGATCTCGGCCTCCTCTGCCTCACGGCAGGCCCGTTCCCGGGCGGACTCGAGACCCAGCAGCCAGTCGCCCTCCCCCTCCCCGGCCCCTGCTGCGTAGCGACGAGCCTTCTCGATCAGGGCGGGGGGCATTCCCAGTCTCTCGGCCACATCGAGGGCCTTCGAGGACCCGACCCGCCCATAGAGGAGCCGATAGAGAGGCCGCCCCGTTCCGGGGTCAAAGGCCACCGCCGCGTTCTGCGCACCGGGGCGCGCGTACGCGAAAGCCTTGAGCCCCGCCAGGTGCGTGGTGGCCAAGACCCGGACGCCCCGGTCCAACAGTTCCTCGAGCACGGCCATGGCAAGCCCCGCACCCTCGCCCGGGTCTGTCCCGGTACCGAGCTCGTCCAGGAGCACCAGGGATCCCTCCTCCGCCCGGGCAAGGATGTCGCGCACGTTGACCACGTGGGCGGAGAAGGTGCTCAGGTGCCGATCGAGGTCCTGCTCATCGCCGATGTCGGCGTACACACCGCGGAACCAACCGATACGGGCCCCCTCTCGGGCCGGCACGAACAGGCCGGAGTAGGCCATGGCCGTGAGGAGGCCGGCGGTCTTGAGGGCCACGGTCTTTCCCCCTGCGTTGGCCCCCGTCACCAGGAGAAGCCCACCCTGCTCGCCCAGGAAGAGGTCCACCGGGACGACCGCGCCCTGGGCCTCCAGGAGCGGGTGGCGCGAGTCGGGGGCATCCAGGAGCGGCTCCTCCGCCAGGTGGGGCCGTACCGCCCGCTGGCGGCGGGCCAGCGCGAAGCGTGCGCTCAGGAAATCCGCGTGGGCGACCACCGCCACATTGGCCTGGAAATGCGAGGCCTCCTTCCCCACAGAATGAGACAGCTCGGTCAGGATCCGCCGGATCTCCGCCTGCTCCTCCTCCCGGAGCACTCCGAACTCGTTGTTGAGTTCCACAGCCTCCAGCGGCTCGACGAAGAAGGTGGATCCGGTTCGGGACTGGTCGTGGACGATCCCCTTGAGGTATCCTCGGAAGTCGGTGCGCAGGGGGACGACGTAACGCCCACCCCGCAGGGTGATGAACTCGTCCTGGACCGCCGGCTCCAGCGCGGCATCACGCAACACCGCCTCCAGGACCCGCAGGATCCGCGACCTCACGGCCCGCTGCCCGGACCGGATGGACCGAAGAGCGGAGCTGGCCGTGTCGAGGATCTCGCCCCTGGGGCCGAAAGTCCTCTCGAACCGGTCGGCCAGTTCGTAGAGGGGGTGCATCTGCCCTGCGTACTCTCCCAGGATCGAGCCCTGGGAACCCGCGTCCTCCAGATACTCGAGTACGCGGTGGCACACCCCCAGGGTCTCCCGTACCGCGAGAAGAGCTTCGATCTCGAGGCACGTGCCCTCCACCCGCGCCGCGTCCAGCACCTGCTCGACGCGGTAGGCGCCCCCGGTCGGGGGTGTACCGAGCAGCGGCTCCAATGCCCCGAGAGCCTCCACTTCGTCCAGCGCCCGCACGACCGCTTCCCGGTTGGGGAGGGGCCGCAGGGCGAGGCACAGGTCCACTCCCTGTGGAGCCTGGGCGCCTTCGGCCAGGAGACTTCGAATCCTGGGAAAATCCAGCACGTCGAGGGTGTGGGTGTCCATGAGGTCCCTGGTCCGCCCCCAGGGTCACTTCCCAAAACCGGCGGCCCACTGCAAGAGCCGCTGAAAGGCCTCGTGCAGCGGCTTGGCGAGCTGGGAAGTGGCCAGCCACTCGTTTCCCCACCCCTCCCGGGAGGCCAGGCCCAGTGCCCCCCCGGCCAAGAGCGCGGCGGCTGCCGCGCCGAAGACTGCCCCCGCAACCCGGTCCACCCCGCCCAGGAATACCGCGCGCCCCACACGGTGGACGGCGTACCCCAGAGCCTGGAGGACGGCGTAGGGTCCCAAGAAGAGGACGACATGTGCCGCGGTGCGGCTCAGGACAGGCGCCAGCCCCCACCGCAACGCGATCTCCCGGCCCAGCCCCTCACCGCCCAGCAGGGAGGTGCCCAGACCCACCACCAGCGCAAGGAGGCCGAAGGCCTCCCGAAAAAAACCCCGGAGTCCTCCCCGGAGCGCCATCAGCCCCACCGCCGCCGCAAGGACCCAGTCGAGAGCGTTCAGCGGCTGGCCCCCAGCGCCACCCGGACGGCCGCGTTCACCCTTCGGCCGTCGGCCCGGCCGCGCACCTCGGGCATGAGCGCCGCCATGACCTTCCCCAGTTCCGAGGGGCCCACAGCCCCCAGCCGCCGGACGACCTCCGCCACCAGACCTCCGAGCTCCTCATCGGACAGCTCCGCCGGCAAAAACTCCTGGAGCACCAGGATTTCCGCCTCTTCCTTCTCTGCGAGCTCCGGGCGATTGCCGGCACGAAACTGCTCCGCGGCCTCGCGCCGCTGCTTGACCAGGGTAGCCAGCACCTGGAGCACTTCCCCCTCCTCCAGAGGTGCCCTCTTGTCGATCTGGCGGTTCTTGAGGGCTGCCCGGGCCATCCGCAAGGTCGAAGTGCGGGCCGCCGTGCGAGCCTTCATCGACGCAACGAGCGCGTCATCCATTCTCGCCTGGAGTGGGATCGCTTCGGACACGTTCTTCTCCTCCTGTCCAGCCCCTGGGGGGCATTGCGACGCCATCACCGGGTAGTGACGAACCCCTGGACCCCTTTGGGGCGCAGCGAATTTCGGTATAGGGCCTCCGCCTCGGCTCTGGTCTCGAACCGGCCCACATGGACCCGATACCAGGTCCTGTCGCCCACCACCGCGGTGACGACCTGGGCGCTGACGCCGTGCCGGGAAACCTGCCGTGCCAGTTCATCTGCCGACGAGCGGTCGCGGAACGACCCGACCTGGACCGTAAAGACCGGCTGGGGGAGCCTCGGCTGGGGCTTCGGCTCCGCCAGGGGGGGGGGCTTCGGCGCAGGAATCGGGCTCGGGACGGCGATCGCGGGCTCCTCTCGAGCCGCCGGGACGGGAGGAGGAGCGGTCTCGACCCTCCCCGGCACCGGCGTATCCACCATGGGA
>CAZYJP010000046.1:0-10631 GCA_964647795.1 uncultured Thermodesulfobacteriota bacterium | reverse complement strand
ATCATCACCGCGCACCCGGACGACGCGGAGTTCGGGGTCGCCGGCACCGTGGCCCGCTGGACCGGGGAGGGGAAGCGGGTCGTCTACGTGGTGTGCACCGACGGCGAAAAGGGGACCACGGACCGGACCGTACGGCCCGAGGACCTCGGCCGTCTTCGACGGCAGGAGCAGCGGGCGGCGGCGCGCGTCCTGGGGGTGGCCGAGGTGGTGTTCCTCGGTTACCCGGACCAGGGGCTGGAGGACACGCCGGAGCTTCGAAAGCGGCTGGTCCGCGAGCTTCGTGTTCATCGGCCCGAGATCGTCGCCACCTCCGACCCCTACCGCCGCTACATCTGGCACCGGGATCACCGCATCGTGGGGCAGGTGGTGCTGGACGCGGTCTTCCCCTTCGCCCGAGACCACCTGGCCTACCCCGACCTGCTGGCCGAGGGGCTCGAGCCCCACAAGGTGAGGGAGATGTGGTTCTTCGGGTCCGAGGACCCGAACCACCGGGTCGACGTGGGGCCGACCTTCGGCGCCAAGCTCGAGGCCTTGCGCTGCCATGGGAGCCAGGTGCGCGAGTTGGGCATCCCGGATCTGGAAGGGTGGCTCCGGGGGTGGTGCCACGGGATGGCAGGGGACTCCGATTACGAGCTGGCCGAGGCGTTCCACCGGGTGGTGGCGCCGAAGTAGCGCCCGGCGTGATCCTTCCCACTGCTCCAGGGCGGCGATCACCGCGTCCGCCACGTCCCGGGTGCGTGCCGTGCCGCTAGAAGTGCCGGCGGCCCACCCTACACCACAGCCTTGTCCCGCAGGGTTTGAAGCTCGTCCGGCCCGAGCCCCAGTTGGGTCGAGAGAACCTCCGCGGTGTGCTCCCCCAAGAGGGGGGATGGGCGCCGCAGCCACTGGGCCGGCGCCGACGAGAGCTTCACGGGGCAGCCGGCCATCTTGAGGGCTCCGGCGACCGGATGCTCTACCTCGACCACCATTTCCCGAGCCTGGATCTGGGGGTCCGCGACCACCCGGTCGATGCCGTTGATGGGACCGCAGGGGATTCCGGCCCCTTCCAGCAGCGCGAGCCACTCGGCCGTGGACCTTTGGGCAAACACGCCGGCGAGGACGGGCTCCAGGAGGGGCCAGTTTTCGGTGCGGTCGTGGTTGGTGCGAAATGCCGGTTCGGCCAGCAGGTCGCCCCGACCTACGAGGCGGCAGAACTTCTCCCAGAGGGCGTCGTTTCCGATGGCGATGATCAGGTAGCCGTCGGAAGCCGGAACCGAGGAGAACGGGGTGATGGACGGGTGCCGGTTGCCGATCCGCCCCGGCACCTGGCCCGTCACCTCGTAGCGGGCCAGGGCGTTTTCCAGGATCGCCACCTGGCAGTCGAGCATGGCCACGTCCACCATCTGGCCCCGGCCGGTCTTCTCCCGCGCGCGCAGCGCCGAGAGGATTCCGACGGCCGTGAAGAGGCCTGCCGTGATGTCGCCGATGGACGCACCCACCCGGGTAGGCGGCCCGCCCGGGTGGCCGGTGATGCTCATGATGCCCCCCATCCCCTGGACGACCACGTCGTAGGCGGGCTTCAGGCGGTAGGGGCCGCTGTGGCCGAAACCGGAAGCCGCCGCGTACACCAGGCGCGGGTTCACCTCGGAGAGACGCTCGTAGCCGAGGCCGAGCTTTTCCATGGTGCCGGGCCGGAAATTCTCCACCAGGACGTCGAAGGTCGCGACGAGGTCGAGAAGCAGTTCCGTGCCCCGAGCCGTCTTCAGGTTGAGAGTGATGCTTTTCTTGTTGCGGTTCAGGCTCATGAAGTAGGCGCTCTCGGTCCCGACGAAGGGGCCGAAGTGCCGGGAATCGTCCCCGATGGTCGGCACCTCGACCTTCACGACCTCGGCGCCCAGGTCCGCGAGCACCATGGTGCAGTAGGGGCCGGCGAGGACCCGGGTGAGGTCGAGGACCTTGAGGCCGTCGAGCGGCAAGGCTTGGTCCATGGTGTTCCATCCCCTCGGCGCGCGTCAGCCGATCATGTGTGCCGGCAGCCACGTGGCCAAGCCGGGGGCGACGCATAGGATGACGATCCCCAGGAGCAGGAGCAAGATGAAAGGCACGACCCCCTTGAGCACTGCGGCGATGGGGATGTCGGGCGCCACTCCCTGGACGATGTAGAGATTGAGCCCCACGGGAGGTGTTACGAGCCCGGCCTCGAGGTTCAGGGTCATCACCACCCCGAACCAGATGGGGTCGAACCCGAGGCCGGTGATGATGGGGTGGAGGATGGGGGAGAGGATGAGGATGATGGCCACCGGAGGCAGGAAGCACCCGAGCACCAGGAGCATCACGTTGATCAGGGCCATGACCACCCACCGGTTGACCTCGAGGGCCACGATCCCCTGGGCAAGGGACTGGGCGATGTAGAGGCTCGTGAGCACCGCGCCGAAGAGGAAGGACGTTGCGATGATCATCATGATCATCGTGCTCTCCCGGGCCGTCCGGAGGAGGATGTCCCGGATCTGGCGCGGCCGATAGGTCTGGTAGACCACCGCCACGGTCACGAGGATCAGAAAGGCCCCCACCGCCGCTGCCTCGCTCGGCGTGGCCCAGCCGGTGTACAGGGAGGCCAGGACCAGGACGACCACTACCAGGAAGGGGATCGTCTTCAGGGAGGAACGCACCTTTTCGCCGAGGGTGTACGACTCGGCCTCCGCAGCCGCTGCCGCGGCGAGGCTCCCGGCCCGCCGGCGTTCGCCCCGCTGTACCACGAAGACCCAGGCGCTGAAGAGGGCGGTGACCATGAGGCCGGGAATGATCCCCGCGATGAAGAGCTTGCCGATGGATGTCTCGGTCGCGATCCCGTAGACGATCATCGTGACGCTCGGGGGGATGAGGATCCCCAGGGTCCCCCCGGCCGCGATGATTCCGGTCGCGAGGCCGTCCTTGTAGCCGCGCTTCCGCATCTCCGGGATACCCATGGTGCCGATCGCCGCCGCGCACGCCGGGCTCGACCCGGTGAGAGCCGCGAAGACCGCGCAGGAGGCGATGTTCGAGACCCCGAGGCCTCCCGGGATCCGGTGCAGCCACTTGTGGAAGCACTCGTAGAGGTCGGAGCCTGCGCGGGTCACCGCCACGATCATGCCCATGAAGATGAACAGCGGGATCGAGAGGAGGCCGAAGTCGTTCACCCCGTCAAAGATGTTCTCGGCGACCATGGCCAGTTGGAAGGGGTCCATGAAGATCGCCATGATGACGAGGGACGTGACTCCCAGGGCGAAGGCGATGGGCATCCCGCTCAGGAGGACGACGAGGGCGATGGCGGCGGTGATGAGGCCAAGCCAAAGGGGGCTCACGGCTCATGCCCTCCCGGCGGCCCCGGGGCGGGTGCCCCGAAGCTCGGCCACTCGGTCGGCGATCTTCACCACATACTGGAGTGAGGTGAGCCCCATGCCCATCGGCAGGATGGCGTAGGGATACGTCAGGGGGATGGACCACAGAGACGACGTCCGCCACTTCCCTTCATACGCCTCCCACCACATGACCGCTCCCTTCCAGGTCAGGTACGCGCAGAACGCCAGCGCCACGGAGGAGGTGAAGAGGTCGAGCCACCGCTTGACCCCGGGGGGAAGCAGGATGGTCACCAGCTCGATGTTGATGTGGGAGTTCTCCTTGAGCCCGTAGGCCGCCCCCACGAACGTCGCAGCGATCAAGAGATACACCGCGAGCTCAACCTGCCAGATGGTGGGCAGCCGAAACACGTAGCGCACGACGACCTGTTCCACGATCACGAGCGTCGCGATGAGGATCGCGACCGCGGCGACGTATCCGGAAAGGTCGCTCAAGAGCTCGATCGCCCGGAACACCGGGTTTCGCCCCGCGGGCGGCACTGCACCCATGCTCGCCTCCTTTGCCTGCTGTGCCCGCTTCGGGTCTCGGGGGCCCTCCGGGCCCCCGAGGTATTTCCGCGGTCTCTCTCTCCGGCCGAGTGCCGAACGGGGGAGGGAGCGGCACGGGGCGTGGGGGAAGGGCAGGGGCAGGCGGGGGCCCCTCCCGGGGGCGGAGGGGGCGGGGATCGCGGCTCACCCGGTGAGGCACGGCTGGCGTGCGGCGGTCACCTCGTCCAGGCGGGTCACGATCGTGCGGGACGGTGCGGAGCGAAGGAGGTCGGGGTCGGTAGCGGCTTCGGCGGCGATCGCGCGAACCGCGGAGACGAAGGCGTCCAGGGTGTCCTTGGACTCGGTCTCGGTGGGCTCGATCATCAGGGCTCCCTGCACCACCGGTGGGAAGTAGACGGTGGGGGGGTGGAAACCATAGTCGATGAGGCGCTTGGCGATATCCAGGGTCGTGATCTTGTAAGGCCTCTGCCTCCCGTCGGTGAAGACGCACTCGTGCATGCACGGCCGATCGTGGGGCAGGTGGAGCACGTCGCGGAGCTTCACCCGGAGGTAGTTGGCGTTGAGCACCGCGAGCCGGCTCACCTGGGCGAGCCCCTCGGGCCCCAGGCTCCGGATGTAGGCGTAGGCCCGCACCAGGACCCCGAAGTTTCCATAGAAGGCGTGGACCTTGCCGATGGAGGCGGGGCGGACCTCGTCCCAGGCGAAGGATCCTTCGGAGCTCCGGACGACCCGGGGCACCGGGAGGAAGGGCTCCAGGTGCGCCTTGGCACAGACGGGCCCGGACCCCGGTCCACCGCCGCCGTGGGGTCCGGAGAAGGTCTTGTGGAGGTTGACGTGCATCACGTCCGCCCCGAGCGGCCCGAGGCGGACGATTCCCATCAGGGCGTTGAGATTCGCGCCGTCGCAGTAGACCTGACCGCCCTTGGCGTGGACGAGGGCGGCAATCTGCCGGAATTCCTCTTCGAAGAGTCCGAGGGTGTTGGGATTGGTGACCATGATCCCCGCGGTGTCCCCGTCCATGAGTGCGTCCACCGCTTCGGCCGTCAGGGTGCCCCGTCCCCCGGACGCCACGGGCACCGGCTTATAGCCGCACAGCGCGGCGCTCGCCGGGTTGGTGCCGTGGGCCGTGTCCGGGATCAGCACCTTGGAGCGCTTCTCTCCGCGGGACCGGTGGTAGGCCTCGATGAGGAGGAGCCCGGTGAGCTCCCCCTGGGCACCGGCCGCCGGTTGAAGGGAGACGGCGTCCATTCCGGTGATCTCGGCGAGGCAGCGCTCGAGCTCCCAAAGAAGGCTGAGGGCCCCCTGGGCGAGGGCGGGGGGCAGAAGCGGGTGGGCGCCCGCGAAGCCCGGCAGGGCGGCCAGGCGGTCGTTCACCTTGGGGTTGTACTTCATGGTGCAGGAGCCAAGGGGGTAGAAGGCGGTGTCGACCCCCACGTTCCACTGGGAGAGCCGGGTGTAGTGCCGCACCACGTCGGGCTCGCTCAGTTCCGGGAGCTCCGGCGGGTCCCCCGCGAGGGCAGGGTCGAGGGGGGCGGGTGCCACATCCCTTCGGGGCAGCGAAAAACCGCGCCGGCCCTGCCGGCCCTTCTCCCAGAGCAGGGGTTCCTCGAAGACCAGGCCGCTCTTCCCCACGCCGTCTCTCATGGGAGCATCCTTTCTTCCCTCGGGACGCGGCGGGGACGAACCGGGAGTGTAGCCACCCTCATGGCGCCAGGGCCTCCGCGAGGGCGTCGAGATCCTCGCGGCTCTTCGTCTCGGTGACGCACAGGAGGGTGCACCCCTCGTACTCCGGGTAGTGGGGTCCGAGGGGAAGGCCCGCGACGATCCCCCGCTCGAGGAGCTCCTGGTAGCGGCCCGGCCGTTCCCCCGGCCAGCGCACCGTGAATTCGTTGAAGGTGGGGGTTCCGAATCGCGGCGGCACCCCGGCAGCGGCCAGCTGAGCCTTGAGATACTCCGCCTTGTCGTAGTTGAGGCGCGCCAGCTCGCGCACGCCGCCCTTACCCAGGCACGCCAGGTATGCCGCGGCGGTCAGGGCGCACAGGCTCTGGTTGGTGCACACGTTGGAGGTGGCCCGCTCCCGGCGGATGTGCTGCTCCCGCGTGGCCAGGGTGAGCACGAAACCCTGCCGCCCCTCCCGGTCCCGTGTCTTGCCCACCAGGCGGCCCGGCAGGTGGCGCACGAGCGCCTGTCGGGCGGTGAACACACCGAGCCCCGGCCCGCCGAAGGAGGACGCGATTCCGAGGCTCTGCCCCTCCCCGCAGGCCATGTCGGCCCCGAGGGCTCCGGGGGAGCGCAGGAGCCCGTAGGCAAGGGCCTCGGTGAACGATGCGACGAGGAGCGTGCCCGCGGCGTGCGCTGCCGAGGAAGCGGCAGAGAGATCCTCCACGCAGCCGAAGAAGTTGGGGGACTGGACCGCCACCCCGGCCAGGTCCTCGGCTGCCCCCAAGGGGGAGAGGTCGGTCCGCCCGTCCTCACCCAGGGGAAGCTCCAGTATCTCGAAACCGGTGGGCGCGAGGTAGGTCCCGAGGACCTGTCGATAGGCGGGGTGGATGCCCCGGGACACGGCGACCCGGCTTCGCCGGGTGACCCGAAGCGCCATGAGGAGCCCTTCCACCAGCGCCGAGGCGCCGTCGTAGAGGGAGGCGTTGGCGACGTCGAGCCCCAGGAGTCGGGACACCAGCGTCTGATACTCGTAGATGGCCTGGAGGGTTCCCTGGCTCACCTCGGGCTGGTAGGGGGTGTAGGAGGTGACGAACTCGGAGCGGCCTGCGACGCTGGCCACCGCGGCCGGGATGAAGTGGTCGTAGCTCCCGCCCCCGAGGAAGACCCGGTTGCGGGGCGGCACCGCCATCACACCGGCCAGCTGCTCCAGGTGCCGGGTGAGGTCCCACTCGGTGAGGGGCTCGGGCAGTGCCAGGGGGCCCTCCATGCGGCAGTCGGCCGGGATCGTCGCGAAGAGGTCCTCCAGGCTCGCTGCGCCCACCTCTCCGAGCATCTCGGCGATCTCCTCCGGTGTGTGGGGAATGTAGCGCATCTAGGGGGAACCTCCCTCGGACCCCAGGGTCGCCCGGTAATCCTCGACGGAGAGCAGGGGCGCCGCCCAGCCCGGGTTCTCCGGTCTGACGAGCACCAGCCACCCCTCATCGTAGGGGCTCTCGTTCACGAGCTGGGGTGCTTCCTCCAGAGCGACGTTTGCCTCCACCACCACCCCGGCCAGGGGCAGGTACAGGGGAGAGACCGCCTTCACCGACTCCACGGTGCCGAACTCCTGGTCTGCGCCGAGGTGCGCTCCTGGCTCCGGAAGTTCCACGTACACGACGTCCCCCAGTTGGTCCTGGGCGAAGTCGCTGATCCCGACCCGCACCAGGGGGCCGTGGGCCGCTGCCCACTCGTGGCTGAGGGTGTAGAGGCGATCCTCGGGAAAAGCCAATTCCGTCAGGTCCTTCATGTCACCTCCCTTCCCTTCTCGCCTGCCCGTGGCGGGCAGGCCCGCTCCTGCCACCGCCCCTAGCAGGCCGTTGAAGAACGGCCTGCAGCGCGCCCCACGGACGGGGCGCCGAATCGCGGAGCTTGAAAAGTGTAGCGATCGTAAGGGTTCGAAGGGGCCGCCCCCGAGAACCCGTTGCTGAAAAACCCCGTGGAGGGGGTTTTCAGGATCCTGCTAGAGAAGCCCTCGCAGTTCCTCGATCACCGGGGTGAGCTCCTCGCCTCGGAAGCAGTACCGAAGCTCCGTGAACTCCCGGCGCAGGGCCTTCACCGCGGCCCCCACGTCCCGGCCCCGCAGCGCCGCGTCGGCCAGGAGGCCCGCCAGGGCGCGGAAGTCCTCGGGGCCCATGCCGAAGCGGGTCATCTCGGCGACGCCGAGTCGCAGGCCTCCGGCCGCCGTGAACCCCTCCTCGTCGGGGAGCGCCTGGTAGTTGCAGATGATGTGGCTCCGTTCCAGCTGGGCGGCCACCTCCGGGCCCCGCCCGTAGCCCACCTGCACCACCACTTGGTGGGTCTCCGTGAAGTCAACAGCCGGGTCTCCCGCCACGGCTAGGCCAGCGTCGGCCAGGGCCCGGGCAAACGCCTTGGCGTTGGCCAGCACGGCGGGCTGGTAGGCCCCCTTGAAGTGGTTCATCTCGTAGGCGGCCACCAGGCAGCCCAAGAGGGTTCCCAGGTGGTGGTTCGAGACCGAGCCGGGGAAGGTGCGCCGCCGCACTGCCTCCCAGAGCTCGTAGCGCTCCTGGTGCTCCTCCCAGTCGCAGGCCACGACGCCCCGCTGGGTGCCGAAGAAGGTCTTGTGGGTCGAGCCCGTCACCAGGTGGGCGCCCTCGGCGAAGGGCTCTTGGAAGTGGGGACCTGCGAGCCCCAGCACGTGGGCCATGTCGTAGAGGATCACGGCGTCCAGCTCCTGCTCGTCCACGAACCGGCGGACCTCTGCCACGGGCTCCCGGTGGAGCACCATGCTCTTGCCGAAGACGATCAGGCGGGGCCGGTACCGATCGATCACCTTCAGGGCCTCCGGCACGTCGATCCGGTAGGGGTTTTCGGGGACCACCGGGAGTTCCTCCACTGCAGGCCGGTCGGTGCGGGGGTCCCGGGCCACGAAGTCCCGCAGCGCTCCCATGGGCTGGGCGCTCAGGTGCCCGCCCCGGATGATGTGGTTGTTGACCACTTGGCCCAACCTGCGCGGCTCCCGCTTGGGGTCGGCCCGGTTGGCGTACTCCACCAGGGCGCTGAAGACCACCGCGTTGGCCATCTGGCCGCTGACGGGCCGCACCTCCGCCTCCCGGCAGTCGAGATACCGCCGAAACTCACGGACGAGGAGCTGCTCCACCTCCCGGATGAAGTCCACCCCCTGGTAGTAGAAGACGTCGGTGTCGTAGAAGGCCTCCACCTCCTTGTGTTCCGCGTAACGAAAGGCCGGGTCCATGACCGAGACCAGGCGGGCCATGGGGGAGGGGGTCATCTCCGAGGGGATGAGGTTCACGCATTCCTGCTGGCGCCACCGGGTATTGGCCGCGGTCTTCCGCAGGAGCTGCAAGACGAGCTCTGTCTCCGGCCCGCCGGGGAGCTCCGGTGGGGGCGGCTCGCGGCCCTGGAGGATGGGCCGGGCGAAGGGAGGAGCCTCGCTGCGCAGGTGGTATTCGACGACGGCTGCCTCCACGGGCCGGCCCCGGACCTCCACCTGGACCCGGTCGTCCCACACCAGGTCGCAGTCGAGGTACGCGAGGCACAGGGATCTCAGCCCGTGGCGCTCGGTGGGTGTGCCCTCCAGACCGTCGCCGCCGAAGACCCAGTAGGGAACCCGCGTACCGCTGGTGATCCAGCCCACGGCCACGCCGGCCCGCAACACCCGGTCCCCGGCCCGGGCCACCCCGGGACCCAGGAGGGCCACGGGCTGGATCAGGCGGGGAAGGTCGGCCCGCAGCGCATAGTCCCGGTAGACGATGCGGTCGAAGGCCTCCCGCTGTCGGAGCAGTGCCTGGCGCCCTACATAGGCGCCCTTGAGGGGTGAGAAGCTCACGGCGGTCTTGGCCAGGGGGATGGCGAAGCAGGGGATCTCCCGGCCTTCGGGGTCGAGCCCGAGCTCGTGGCCGTAGAGGGGCATCCCGGCCTCGAGCCGCAGGGTGTCCCGGGCCCCGAGCCCGGCGGGGGTCGCGCCCGCGGCCAGAAGCCGGTCCCAGAGGTCCGGCCCCCGGACTGCCTCGCAGAAGAGCTCGAACCCAAGGGGCTCTCCCGTGTACCCGGTCCGCGAGACCCGCACGGCGGCCCCCCCGATCCGCACCTCACCAAGCTCGTTATGCAGGGGATCGGGGAGCCTTCCCGCCTCGATGAGGGACTCCAGGATGGCCCGGGACCGGGGACCCTGGAGGGCGAGCATGGAGGTCTGTCCCGTGAGGTCGACGAGCTCAGCGCCCCCGAAATGGGCGAGGTGAGCCGCCAGGTGGGCCAGGTCCTTTGACCGGTTTGCGGCATTCACCACCAGGAGGTACTCATCCTCCACGAAGCGGCAGAGGTAGGCGTCGTCCACGGCGCCGCCGGTCTCGGTGGGGATCAGCGTGTACTGGGCCTCCTCCACGTCGGGCCCGGCCGCGTTGTTGGTGAGCACGTGCTGAAGGAAGGGCAGGGCGTCGGTGCCGCGCACCGCGACCCGCCCCATGTGACCGACGTCGAAGAGCGCCGCGCCCCTGCGGCAGGCCAGGTGCTCCTGCACGATCCCCCCCGGGTACTGGAGAGGCATCTCCCACCCCCCGAACGCCACGAGCTGAGCGCCCAGGGCGCGGTGCCGGCCGATCAGGGGGGTGCGCAGCAGATCGCCCACGGGCCAACACCTCACCGGGGATCGGGGTAGCCTGCAAGGAGCAGTGATCGTTCCACCCGTGGCATTGAACCGGGTTTTGCGGGGACGTCAAGGAGGGGAGCTGTCCAGGATCCACCGCCACGTGCCCGGGGTCGGGGAGCCCCTCCGCTCCGCCCCGCAATCCGCGGCGATTCGAAGGGGAGTCCCTGCAGGCCCCCGGACGCCGGGCTTCACCCGTTTGCGCCAGCTTCGGCGGGTCGGTCGAGGCCGTACGGGGATGCGCTCCAAGGCTCCCCGGCCCCGCCCGAAAATCTGGTGGTGGATCTTGGCTGTTGGTGTCGGGAGCTGTGGGGCGCGGGCTCCCGGCAGGTGCGCCGGGTCGCCGCTCAGGGCTGGAAGGAGACGACGGGGGCTTGCCCGCCGCCGCGGGTCGTTCGAGCGGTCCCGTGTCCGGTCAGAGACTCGGCAGCCGGTGCTCCAGC
>CAZYJP010000045.1:0-10727 GCA_964647795.1 uncultured Thermodesulfobacteriota bacterium | reverse complement strand
CACCGCCGGGGCCAGGCGGCGCTGGACCGCCCCGGCCACGGGGACGAGCAGTCCCGCCACCAGGAACCCCAGGGGGATGAAGACGGGGGTATGGGGAGAGATCATTCCACCTGTTCCAAGATCACGGACTCGTCCAGGCTCCGGTAGGTCTGGTAGATCCGGATGATCAGGGCGAATGCCACTCCCAGGGTCACCACGGCCACCACGATGGCTGTGAGCATCAGGGTATGGGGCAGGGGGTTCATGTACCGGGAGGGGTCGGCCAGCCCCAGGGCTTCGTCGTACACGGGGACCGTGCCCGCATGCTTGTAGGCTGCCACGAGCCAGAACAGGATGATCGCGCTCTGCAGGATCGACATGCCCACGGTCTTCTTCACGAGATTTCGCTTCGAGAGCATGCCGTAGAACCCGACGACCATGAGAGCGGCCAGGAAGTAGTAGGGGTAGTGTCCGCCGATGTGCTCAAGCATCGCTTGCGCTCTCGATGAGCTCGTCGTAGATGACGGTGATGATCGCGGTCACGGCGATCATCACCCCGACCTCCACGAGCAGGATGCCCAGAGACCGGAGCGGGGCGGCCTCGAGCCCCGGGATCGGCAGGTGGCCGTAGTCCAGGAAGTTTCCCCCCCCCAGGAGAGTCGCGAACCCGACTCCTGCGTAGACGAGCACGCCGATGCCGCCCAAGGCGACCCCGGCCTTCGTCGGGAATTGGCGCTGGCCGGCCTCGAGCCCGATCCCCAAGCGGACCAGGATGAGGCTCGCGGCCAGGAGGACTCCTCCCTGGAAGCCCCCCCCGGGGCTGTAGTGACCGTGGAAGAGCACATACAGCGCCACGATCTGGAGCAGCCGGGCGATGATCCGGGACGCCACCGCGATGATGGGGCTCTCGGAGGGGGCCTTCACGGGCGCCTCCGCCGCAGGAGGAGCCAGCAGGCGACGCCCCCGGTGAAGACGACGAAGACCTCCCCGAGGGTATCGAAGCTCCGGTAGTCGGCCAGGATCACCGTCACCATGTTGGGTGTGGCCGCGTGGGGCAGGGCGTTTCGGATGTAGAACGTGCCCACCCCCGGAGAACCGGCCAGGCTGGTTTCTTGATGTGCCGGAGCGCGAATGTCACCTCGGGCAGGCAACCGGTTGACGGCGTAGAGGAGCAGGGCGGTCAGGGCGGCCGCGATGAGCAGGTACCCGGCCTTCAATCCGAGCTCCTCTGGGTCGTCTTGAGGATCATGACGATGTAGAACACGCCGGTGATCCCGGCGCCCACCACGGCCTCGGTGAAGGCCACGTCCACGGCACCCATCGACATCATGAGCAGGGCGCCCACATAGCTGAAGATCGTCAAGGTCACGGACGCTGCCATCAGGTTCTTCACCTGCAGGGCAATCAGGGCCGCGGTCATCAGGACCACGTAGAAGAGGATTTCGATCTCCCAGTTCACTGGTACTTCGCTCCCTTGGGCTCCCCCGCGTACCAGGGCTTGAGGCCGAAGCGCAGGGCAGAGCGGGCCAGGGCGTGGGCGCCCACTGGGTTCGCCACGGCCACGAAGATGATGATGAGGACGAGTTTTCCCGTGCTCAGGGTCACCCCCTCGTGCATTGCGAGGCCCGCGAGGAGCAGCATGATCCCCATGGTGTCGATCTTGCTGGCCGCGTGGGCGCGGGTATAGAAGTCGGGCAGCCGCACGATGCCGAGCGACCCGATGAACATGAAGGCGCCGCCCGCAGTGAGGAGCACGATCGCAAGCGTCTCCTGCAGGATGCTCATTCGCGCCGCTCCTTGCTGCAGAAGTACTTCTCGATGGCGATGAGGCCCACGAAGTTGAGAACGCCGTAGGCCAGAGCGAGATCGATGAACATGTCGAGCCGCCCGTAGATCGACCCGAACAGGCAGGCGATCACGATCGTCTTGCTGCCCACGGCCCCGGCCCCGAGGAGCCGGTCGAAGACGGTCGGCCCCTGGGCAACCCGGTAGAACGGGATGAGGGCGACGACGGCGAGAGCGCCCGCCAGGACCAGCAGGAAGGTGTTCATCCACCCCCGTCCTTCCCCCCGTCCTCGACGGAAACGTCGAACACCATGGGGCCCGGCTCGTCCTCGAAGAGCCGCGCCACCTTCGTCTGCATGGTGCCGTCGAGAAGCCCCCGGGCGGTGTCCGCCGTCAGGGCGTGGACGAGGAAACGGTCTTCCTCGAGGTCTACGGTAAGGGTCCCGGGGGTCAGGGTGATGGAGTTCCCCAGCAGCATCTTCGCGAAGCCGTTGGGCTGAGCGGAGCGGTACCGGACCATCTGGGGCTGGATGTCCATCCGGGGAGAAAGGACGATGCGGGCCACGTAGATGGCGGAGCCGAGAATTTGCACCGGCAGCCAGAGGTGGTACGCGAGGAAGCGCAGCGGTCGGAGCCCCTCGGCGGGGTGGACCGGAGTCTGGGTGCTCGGAACCCGGGGCAGGCGCCGATCGAGCCACAGGACCAGGGCAACCGAGAAGATCCCCAGTCCCAGGTGGAAGCCGTCCAGGAACCCGCTCAGAAGGAGCCAGATTCCCATGAGGAGGGCCGCTTGGACGCCGCCCACCACGAGCCGGCTCGGGGGTGCCTGGGATCGGCCCGTGCGGGTGGGGGTCACGAAGCTCCTCCGTCAAAGCGGGCCGGGTCGCCCGAACGCCGGGGGGTGCCCCAGGGCGGGGGGGATGCCTGGCGGCTCCGGTCGAACGACGGCCGCCCCCTCGTCCAGTGCCGCCCGTTTCTAACCGAACCCCGATCCGGCTGTCAAGAAAACCCCGTCTGAAAACACCGATTTCCGCGATTCAGAGGCAACCCGGAGAGCTGGTCGAGGGACGCTTCCGTTCCTCGACAGGAGGCGGCCGGCTATCGGGGAGTCTGCGGTGTGGCCGAGCTCGCCTCCTCCGCTTTCGGTGCCCGGCGGTCCGCGGTGAGGTGGAGCCGGCAGTGGATGCAGCGCCGGCCGAAGAGGGGGACGAAGCCGTGCACGTGGAAGTAATTGCCGCAGCGGGGGCACCTGGCAAAGCTGGCGGCACAGCTCGCGGTGAGGAGGAAGGCGAACCACACCGCGAAGACGACCGCGGTCTTGGCGTCCGAGCCGGTCAGGCGCAGCGAGGCCCAGATGGCAGGAAGGTAGATCAGGATCACGATCCAGAGAAACCACCGTCTCCGGCGGACGCGGGCGAGACCTCTTGACAGGGTGGCGTCGATCACGGGGGGCCTCCGCGTCGGGATGGAGTCGGGCTTTCCAACTTACCAGAGTCTGGTAAGGTGAGAAACGCCGCCGGGACCCGAGGGGGCGGCCGGCGGCGGCCGGGTCGACAACCCCGGCAAACGCCGCAACCAAGGGACTAGGAGCCCGAAGAGGAGGAACCGATGAACACGAGGATACAGGTCGTCTTCTACAGCATGTACGGCCATGTGTACCGGATGGCCGAGGCGGTGGCGGCCGGCGCCCGGGAGGTGCAGGGATGTCAGGTCAGCTTGTGGCAGGTGCCCGAGCTCGTGCCGGATGTGGTGCTCGAGAAGAGCGGCGCCAAGGCAGCCCGAGAGGCCTTCGTCCACGTGCCGGTGGCCCAGGTGGACCAGCTCGTGGAGGCGGACGCCATCCTCTTCGGCACTCCCACCCGGTTTGGGAACATGGCCGCCCAGATGCGAAACTTCCTCGACCAGACCGGCGGGCTCTGGGGCAGCGGAGCCCTCGTGGGAAAGGTGGGGAGTGTCTTCACCTCCACTGCGACCCAGCACGGCGGTCAGGAGACCACGATCACGAGTTTCCACTCGACGCTCTTTCACCAGGGCATGGTTGTCGTGGGGGTTCCCTACACCGAGGCGCGGCTGTCCGAGATGGGGGAGATCACCGGGGGAACCCCCTACGGTGCCTCGACCCTGGCGGGCCCGGACGGCTCTCGCCAGCCCAGCGAGAACGAGCTCGCCATCGCCCGGTTCCAGGGCCGCCACGTGGCCGAGATCGCCCGCCGCCTGAAGGCCGGGGCCCCGTAGCTCGGGGGCTCGGTTCCGCCGGGAGCCGGGAGAGGCGGCAGCCCAGCCAAGCCGGAGGTGCCCGTGACGTGGAGGGCTCGCCGCCGTCCCTCCAACCGGTCGGATGGCGGCGAGGTCCCCGCCCTTCCGAAGCCCTCGAGAGGAGACGGGTCATGGAAGCCGTTCCCCTCCGCCGGAGCGCGAAGCAGATCCGTGATCCCGAGGTCGTCGAGGCGTTGCTCCGGACGGCTGCCGTGGGGCGGCTGGGGACCGTGGGGGCCGACGGGAGCCCACGAATCAAGCCCCTCAACTTTGCCTGGCACCGAGGAAAGGTCTACTTCCACTCCGCTCGGGCGGGGGAGAAGATGGCGGACATCCACCGCGACCCCCGGGTCTGTTTCGAAGTCGACCAGCCTCTCGCTTACGTCGGGGCGCAGATCCAGCCCTGCCGGGCCACCTATCTCTTCCGGAGTGTCGTGCTGCGGGGACGGGCCGTCCCGGTGGACGACCCGGCGGAGCGCCGGGAGGCCCTCGATGCCCTGATGGCAAAGTACCAACCGGGGTTCGTTCCCCGGTCCTATCCGCCCGACAAGCTCTCCGTCACCGCGGTGGTCCGGATCGACCCGGAGGAGGTGGTGGGCAAGGAGGACCTGGGGGAGGGGGCGCAGAGGGCTGCCGTCCTTCGCGCACTGGAGGAGCGCCGGTCGCTGCCCCTGACCCTCGAGGGGGGGTAAGGAGGCCGCCGTCGGCCGGACGCCGAGCCGACGGCGGCTGGGCAGCTCTCTCCTACTGCCTCACCAGTTGTTCAGGTCGTGGGCGATGCTGTGGCAGTCGCCGCACTGGGGGAATTTCTGATGCATCCCCGGGGCGTGGGGCGTGCCGTGGCAGTCGGTGCAGAGAGGGACGAACTTGTGCCGACTTTCGTGGCAGGCGACGCAGGAGAGGTCGCGGTGCTTGGATTGGTTGGCCAACAGCTGGGTGTGGGCTGCGTCATGGCAGGCGGCGCAGTGAATCGACGAGGTTTGGGGTCCGTAGCTCAGCGCCAGGGGCATGTGGGCCTGGTGGCAGGTCGCACAGTCCGCCTGGGTCATGGCGGACGAGTGGGGCGAGTGGCACGAGACGCAGTCCGGGATCACCCCGTGCTGGTCGGCGTGACAGAAATTACACGACACATCCGTGTGGGCGCTCGCGTGTTGCGTCAGTTCCCGACCCTGGGATTCGTGGCAGGTCAGACAGACCGCCGTGAGCTCTCCCTCGAGCGCGATGTCCAGGGGTGCGTGGGGATTGTGGCAGGAGATGCACTCCTCCAGCTCGAAGTGCCGGGTGCCGCTGTGACAGGCGCTGCACTCGGGGATGTTCCGGGCGACTTTCGGCCGGTGCCCCTCGTGGCAGTCCAAGCAATTGATGTCCGATTTGTGTGCCGCCCCCTTGGCGTCGATCTGTGCGGGCTCCTGCTCATGACACTTCGCACAATCGTCCACGGAGAGACCGGCTGCATCAGCGGTTCGGGCGGCCGTGCCGAGACCGAGACTGACACAGAAGCCGGCTGCCAGCAGGGCCGCCTGGATCCAAGTCTCGCGTCGCTTCCCCATCTCCTACCCTCCTTCACGCAATGTGGCAGTGCCACAAGAGCCCCCTTACGGGGGAACCCGTCTGACTCACGGTGGGAGGACCCTGCGCGACGGGGCGCCCCGGGTACTCAGTGGGCCCCTGTTACCAAGGGTGCTCGCAGTGTGTCAATGGATATCGGGATATCGAAAACCATGGATATCGAAAACCGGATCCACCATGACCCTGCATTTCACGGGTCTGCCAGGACATAACGCCTCGCCCTCTCGGCCTCGAGCCGAACGATGTAGGCCAGATCCCAATTCTCGGCGTCGTCCTCCCCCAAGGTCCCGGCCAGAGCTCGGGCGAGGAGAGCCCGCTCCTCCTGCTCGAGGAGCCCGAAACGGGCCATCTTCCCCAGGCTGCGGATTGCCTTGCTCCGGACCCCGGCATATCGGTCCCGAACCTTGGCCAGGAGCCTGCGAAACATCTCGCGGCGAACCTCGCCGGGCACCGCTTCCGGGTTCAGATGCTCTGCCACCTTCCCCAGGGCGCGGGCGGCGGTGTCGCGGATCTCGGGGTGCGGGTCCTCCAGCGCCTCGAAGAGAACGGTGACGGAATCGATCACCTTCGCATTCTTGATCTTGCCCAAGGCGTAGAGGATGAAGATTCGGGTGTAGGGCTCAGGGGTGTCCCGGTAGGCGCGGAGGAGGGGGTCCACGGCCGCGTAACCCATCCGGCCCAGGACGGCCGCGAGGTGGAAGTGCACCTTGAGGTCGCTTTCGCCCAAGGCGCGGAGAATCACCGGGATGACCCGAGTTCGCTGGTCGGCCAGCAGGAGCTCGGCCTGCTCGAAAACCGGAAGCAACTCCGGATGGTCCATGGAATCCGCGTAAAACAGGCTGACGACCCCGTCGACGGCTACCTCGAAGTCCGGCCCGTCCAAGCCCGGCAACCGCTCGGCGAGACCTTCCAGGCCCTTGAGGATCTGCAGCTTGTCCTCGCTGCGCAGTTGGTGGAGTAGTGCCTTCACCGCCCTCCTCCTCTGGGGGTGCGTCCCGCCGATCCGCCCCCGATCCCCCTGTGCCAGCACGCCCGGGCCGATTGTAGACGCATTCCAGCCGGTGACAAGCGTTTTCTGGTTCATCCGGGAAACGGCCGGGTGGGTCCGAGCACGGAGGCGGACGGCCGTTCGACCCATCAGCCCGTTGGGGAAGCGGCGATTCCGCCAGAGATTCCGGAAGTCTCGAAGGGAGGCACGCTTCGTACTGTCCGGCATCGTCTGCCGGAGTGGGCGGGCCCACCCGGCCGTCCCTGACGGGAGGATACCGGTCATTCCCCGGATGGACCCGTTCTCTCAAGTCTTCCGAAGGAGGTGCCGACACGTCCCGGGTTTACGGAGGTCCTCCATGGATGCCCGTCCGCGCGTGCCGCTTCCTCGGCGAAGGTTCCTGGTCAAGCCCGGGTTCCCATGCCGCATCACGGTATTCCCCATCCTGTTCCTGGCGGTGGTCTTGACCGTCGCCGGGTACTACCTCTCCCACCACTTGGGAGGGGCCCTGGGCCTGCATCCCCCGTCGCCCCACACCCCCGTGCAGAGCGCGTGGCAGGTGGTGACCCCGGCGCTCCGGCGGGTTGCCGTCTGGGGGGCCGCCGGATTCCTGGCCGCCCTCGCCGCGTGGGTGTGGAGGTGGCACGTTTCCTTGCGGAGCGACCTGGATCGGCTCACCGATTGGCTGGACACGGTGGGTAGGGGGAGCCGCGCCGGTGGGTTGCCGGATCTCAAGGACAAGGACGTCGCGGCCCTGGGGTCCTCCCTTGTCCGTGCGGCGGCTGCCTTTGACTCCTGGGAGGAGGCGGTGGAGTCCCGGTGCCGGGCGCTGTCGTCTGCTGCCGCGGCGGCCGCGGCCGACGGGGACCACGCGCTCCGGGAGGTGCGCGGAGCCTTGGAGGACTTGCGTTCCTCCTGGGGCGCCGCGGAGTGCGACGAGGATCTGCGGTGATGCGGGGTCGGCTCCTCTCCGTCCACGCGGCCCCTCGGTCCAGGTCCCCCGGAGAAGTCTTTCGGCGGGCCGAGCCCGGGGCCCCGGGCGCAGTGCCGCTCCCCGGTGGGCCACCGCCGGTCCCGGTCGATGAGGAGCTCGGCCATGGCGACCGATGATGTCACGCTCTCTGCTTCCTACTCCCTGGGCCTCTTTGTCCGTGCCGCCGTGGTGTCGGTGGCGGCAGGTGCCGTCGGGGGGCTTTCCTTCCGGTGGGGGTTCGCCCACGGGGTGGGGGAAGCGCCCGGCCACCTCGTCGAGGGGTTGGAGAGAGCCCTCTCCTCGCTGGGCCCGACCCTGGCTAGCTGCCTGCTTGCCGTATTCGTTGCGGTGTCCGTGGCGCTGTGGGTCGTGGTGTCCATCTGGTCTCACCGGGTTGCGGGCGTGCTCTTTCGACTCGAGAGGGTTGCGGCACGCATGGAAACGCACATCCTCGTCGGGCGCGTCCACCTCCGGGCTGGAGACCAGGCAAAGCCTCTGGCTGCAGCGCTCAACGATTGGGTGGGGCGTCACCGCACGCGCCTGAGGGAGCTGCGAGCCCGAGGGGAGACGTTCGAGGCGGCCCTCGAGACGTGTGAGGCGCTGGCCGCCCGCGGGGCAGGCCCGGAATTGCACCGGGCCCTGGCAGAGCTCCAGAGTCTCGGGGATGAGCTTCCTGGGAAATGGTGGAAGAGCTCTTGACATGTTCTGCCGTTTGAACTATTCAACGGAGTAAGCTTCCCTTGAGTGTTTGTTGTTTTGTTTCCTTGTGCCGCAGGAGTGATGATGAGCACCGGATACACTGAAAGGATCATCGGTCGGTTGCGGGAGGAGGGGCTCAAGGTGACGCCGCAAAGGATTGCGGTGTTGCGGCACATGGACGGGAACACCGCCCACCCCTCGGTCGAAGAGATCCACCGTGAGGTGTCCCAGGTATTTCCTACGATCTCTCTGGCCACCGTCTACAACACCTTGGACACCCTGGAGCAGATCGGAGAGGTTCAGGCGCTGACGATCGATCCCAGTCGCAAACACTACGACCCCGAAACCCGGCCGCACCATCACCTGATTTGCACGGAGTGCCGGAAGATCTCGGACGTCTTTGCTGATTATTCCTCGATCCTGCGCGTGCCCGAAGAGCTTGCCGAGCAGTTTCGGGTCCGTGCGGCGACGGTGTGCTTTCAGGGGGTCTGTCGCGGTTGCTGCGAGAGCTAGGAGACTGCCGAAGGCAGCACCTCTGGTGCCCCACGGCCGGGGCTGGTCAACAACCGACTCGGAGGGCCTCCGTCCCTTCGATGTGAGCCCACGATCGGGGGGACACCGGACGTGAGCTTCGAAGCGGGAGAAGCCATGGGGAGAAAGGCCACCGCAGCACTTCTTCTCGCGCTTGCCCTGGTTGCCCTGGGAACGTTGTGCCACCCAGTTGCGGCCGAGGATCCGCCGTCTCGCCTGGAGGAAGTAAGGCGCCGGCTGCGCGCCGAGGCGGGCGTGAGCCACGCACCCGTGCAGGACACCGACCTCCCGCTGGTGGCGCTCACCGTCCTCCCGGGGGACACCCACGCCCGGCTGGCCCAGGAACTGACCGGAAGCCGGGACGCCGAGGCCGTCCTGCGGAGGGTGGAGCCCGACCTGCGGCCCGGCACAAAGATCTACCTGCCCCGCGCGCTGCTCCTGCCCGGCCTTGCCGACCCTCGCCTCGAGCCCGTGCCCCTGGGCGGGCCCTATCCCACGCTGTGGCGGCTTGCCCAGGACGGGACCGACCATCGCCTCACGGGCGTTCCCGGGGCGGTGAGGAATCTCCAGCGCCTCAACGCCGTGACCGACCCCACCCGCCTGCACCGGGGCGCCCGAATCCTGGTCCCCCGCAGCCTCCTGGCCGGAGCCCCCCCCGCACGCACCACCCCAGCGGCGCCTGTCCCGACCTTGCGGCTGCGATCCGGCTTTCGAGCCACCGACCTGGCGGGGCTCGACCGGCGCTTCACCCCCGGAGCCCTCCCCGAGGCTCTGCGCCAGAAGCTGCGCCGGGAGGGTCGCTGGGCGCGGCAAATGGAGCGTCGCGAGGTGGACCTGGTGGTGATCCACACCACCGAGCATCGGGGGGCCCCCTTCGAGAACGTGGCCCGGTTCATTCAGCGCAACCGCCTCGCCAACTACCTGGTGGGCCCGGACGGGACCGTGCACGAGATCGTCCCGGAAGGCTACCGCTCCTTCGGGTGCGGGCAGAGCCTCTGGGAGGGGCGCTACGTGGTGGACCATGAGGCCCTCAACGTGGAGATCTTCGCCGACACGGCGCCGGGCGCGGCGGGGCCCGGGATCAGCCACGCACAGTACCAGGGGCTGCAGGCCCTTCTGGCCGAGATCCGGTCCCGGCGACCGGCGATCCACGAGGGGCGGATCGTCACCCACCGGATGGTGGCCGTGAGCTACAAATACGGCACACGCTCTCGGAAGGGCGACCCTTACAAGTTCGACTGGGCTCGAGCGGGCCTGCCCGACAATAGCCAGTCCATCGATCAGGACGTGCTTCTCGGCCGCGTCAAGCTGACCACCGACGAGCGCTACACCCACCGGGTCACACCGGGCCAGACCGCCGCAGCCCGCCTCCTCCACAACCTCTGAGGGCCTCCGGCCTCCGGCCGCGGGAGGGAGCTTGGCGGTCCTGCGCCTGCAGCCAACCCCCGCCGTGCATCCCCGCCCCGCAAGCCCAGCAGGACCCGCATGGAATCTCACAAGCTGGAGCTTCGTCACCTGCGCCTTTCCGACTATGGGGACGTCAAGGAGGTCATGGACCGGGTTTACCCGTCATCGGGGGTGCCTGGACCCGGGCGCTCAGGCCCGGGCGGGCGAGAACGAGTGCTACGTGGCCATCTCGGGGAGCGTCGGAAACATTCCGCGGATCGAGAACATGGACATCCAGTACTCGCAGTCCGCTATCTTCACCCCCTCGGACTTCGCCTTCCCCCACGATGCTGTAGCCGCCGAGGCCACCCTCAATACCGAAATGACCCTGATGGCGGACCTGGACGTGGAGCTCCTGAAGGAGCTCCGCCAGCAGGGGAGCGTCCGTAACCTCAAGAGCCGGCGGTTGGATCTGTACAATCTGGTCTGGCTCAAGGAGAGGGGCGGGTGAGCGGAGGTGCGGGGCAGGGGGATTTCGCGCCCGTGTCGTTCGCATCGCCG
>CAZYJP010000044.1:1086-10727 GCA_964647795.1 uncultured Thermodesulfobacteriota bacterium | reverse complement strand
CCAACGTCGTCGTGACCGAGGAGGTGCTCGCCGCCGGCACCGAGCTCCAGGTGGTGGGGCGCGCGGGGATCGGCGTGGACAATATCGACGTGGAGGCCGCCACGCGGCTCGGAGTCGCGGTCGTGAACGCGCCCGGGGGCAACGTGGTCACCACCGCCGAGCACGCCCTGGCCCTGCTCATGAGCCTCGCCCGCAAGATCCCCCAGGCGTCTGCCGCCATGAGGGACGGCAGGTGGGAGAAGACCAAGTTCATGGGGCGAGAGCTTCAGGGCAAGACCCTCGGGATCATCGGCGTGGGCCGCATCGGATCGGCGGTCGCCGAGCGGGCCGCGGGTCTGAGGATGCGGGTGCTGGGATACGACCCGTACCTCCCGGTCGAGCGGGCGGGGCGCCTGGGAGTGGAACCGGTCGACCTGGACCGGCTCCTGGCCGAGGCAGACTTCCTCACGGTGCACACAGGCCTCACCCCCGAGACCCGGGGGATCCTGGGCCGGGAAGCGCTCTCGCGGGTCAAGCCCGGCTTGCTCGTGGTCAACTGTGCCCGGGGGGGCATTGTCGATGAAGCCGCCCTCCTGGAGGCCCTGGAGTCAGGCCGGGTCGGGGGGGCGGCCCTGGACGTCTTCGAGGTGGAACCTCCCCCGAAGGGCCCGCTGCACGAGCGCGACGACGTGATCCTCACCCCGCACCTGGGGGCCTCCACGGTGGAGGCTCAGGCCAGCGTGGCCGTGGAGGTTGCCGACAACGTGATCGCCTTCCTCACGAGCGGCGTGGCCCCCAACGCCCTGAACGTCCCGGCGGTGGCCCCGGACGTGTTCCGGCGCCTCGGCCCGTACCTCGACCTGGCCACCCGCCTGGGCCTCTTCCTGGCGCAGGTGCTCGAGGGGCCCGTGGAGACGGCACAGGTCCTCTGCCGCGGGCAGGCCGCCGAGGGAGGGGCAGAGCTGATGACCGCCGCGTTCCTCAAGGGACTCCTGACCCCTGTCCTCTCCGACCGGGTCAATGCGGTGAATGCCCCGGCCCTGGCCCGGGAGCGAGGAATCCGGGTGGTGACGAGCACCACGGCCGAGACCCAGGACTTCACCGATCTGATCGCCGTGGAGATCGCCGGCCCGTGGGGCCGGCACGTGCTGGAGGGGACGCTGTTCGGCCGCCGGGAGCCCCGGGTGGTGCGGTTCGACGACTACCGGCTCGACGCCCTGCCCCGGGGAACCCTGATCCTGATCTACAACGACGACGTGCCGGGGGTGATCGGGGAAATCGGGGCGTGCCTGGGCCGCCACCAGGTCAACATCGCCGGCATGTACAACGGCCGCACCCGGGTGGGGGGCAAGGCCATCAACCTGGTGAATATCGACGGCGCGGCGTCGGATTCCGTACTGGATGATCTCCGGGGGCTTCCCCACGTGCTCAGCATCCGCCAGATCTTCCTGTAGCCGGCCCCGTGGATGTCCGCGGGGCAGTTTCCCTTCCAATCGGCAGGCGGGGTTGGCGTCGTCAGCGGGGAGTCGGGCCCCGCCAGCTCAGCGAAACGCGGTGACGAACGCTTCCCGTTGCGCCTCACTTCCCAGCAGCACCAATTCGGTCCCGGGCACGAGGACCGTCGCGGCCGTCACCGCGGAGGTGGAGCCTCCGGGGAGGCGGACCGCCAGCAGGTTCAGGCCGGTTCGCCGGCGAATCTCGCTCTCGGCCACGGTCTTGCCTTCCAGATCTCGGGGCGCGGCGAGGTAAAAGAGGTCGAACCCTTCGCCCAGGATCACCGACTCCCGGCCCTGGAGCAGTGAGAGCACAGTCTCGGCACCTAACGATGCGTAACTCAGCACAAAGTCCGCGCCGGCCCGGTGGATGGCCTCGATGTTGCGCTCGTGGGTGATGCGACTGACGATGCGCAGGCCCGGGTTGAGGCGCCGGCAGTACACGGCCAGGTAGATGTTCATCGCGTCGTCGTTGGTGGTGAGGAGTACCGAGGGCGCCTCTGCCAGGCCCGCCGACATGAGGAGCTCCCGATCCGCCGCGTCGCCGATGAACAGCCGGTCCGGGATACCCTCCAGGCGGGGACGCAGGCCCTCCTCGCGCTCGATCAGGTGCACCGCCACCCCCCGGCCCCGCAGGGCCCGGGTGGTGGCACACCCGACCTTGCCTCCCCCGATCACCAGCACCGGGTTGAAATTGGTGTTGTAGATCACGAGATAGGCGTCCAGGGCGTCCATCTGCTCGGAGGTCCCCATCACCACCGGCACGCTGCCGTCCCCGAGCCGGGTCTCGGGGGTGGCCGGCACCATCCGGCCCCGCTCCCACACCGCCACGACGTTGAGACCAAAGGAGTCGCGAAGCCGGGCCTCCCGGATGGTCCGCCCCACCATCGGGGTGTTGTGCACCGGGAACTCGGCGATGAGGAGCTCGCCCATACGCCCGATGATGTGGCCGTGGAGGTGGCCCGCGTTGATCCGGTTGGCCAAGTGCTCGCCGAGGCGCTGCTTGACGGGCATCACGTGGGTGCTCCCGCTCAACTCCAGGAGGTCCACGGACTGTTCGTGCTCGGCCACGCACGCGATGACCACCTCAGGGGCGACCTCCCGCACCGTCAGAGTGATGTTGGTGTTGACCGTGTCCCCGCAGTTGGCCACCACCATGCGCGCCCGTTCGGCGTGAAGCGCCTCGTAGGTGGCCCGGTCTTCGACGCCCCCCACCACGACGGGGAGCCCCTCCAGGTCGAGCTGTGCCCCCCGCACCGGATCGGGCTCCACCAGGTAGTGAGGAATCCCCAGGAGCCGCAGGCGCGTCATGAGCGCCGTGGCCATGCTGTCGTGGTGGCAAAGGATCACGTGGCCCCGGGTGGCGGGGGGCACGCTTCGGGGTGCCTGGAACCGGGTGCGCGCCTCGAGCCAGGGGGCATAGAAGTAGCGGATGAACACGAAGGGAAGGACGATGAGGAGCAGCACGACCCCCGTGACGAGCACCAGCATGCTGAAGAGGCGCCCGAGGTCGCTGTGGAACGTGATGTCGCCGAAGCCCAGGGTGCTCATGACCGTCAGGGTCCAGTAGAACCCCGTGACCCAGGAGTGCTCCTGCCCCTCGGCGTGGCGCATGATGAGACGAAAGGAAGTGGCGAACAGACCGATGGTGACGACCAGCAGCAGGGCGAAGCGGACCAGGGTCTTGACGTTGCGCTTCGCCTGCCCCTGCGTGAGGATCGAGAGGACCTGGCTGGTGAGGAACTTCATTTCAGGGGTCGGCCGCGTCCTCGAGGGCGGCGAAGGCAGCCGGTCGAATCCCGGCAGGTCATCCCGGATCGACCCGGCGGACCCACTCGTCGAGGATTCGCGCGTCCTCTTCGGGCAGGTCCAGGAACTGCACGCCAAAGCCGGGAGACAGGCGGGGCTCCGCCTGGTATCCACGGTTCCACACCACCCGGGCCCGGCACTCGAAGGTGCGGTCCAGACCCGCGATGCTGAAGCGGATCTCATACACCTCCCCGACCTTCCGGCGCTTGGTGGTCGAGAGGAACATCCCCCCCCGGCTCACGTCCAGGGCGTAGCCGAAGAAGACGTCGATCCCGCAGATGCAGCGCGCCTCGCGCACGACGATGGGGCTGCGGGGGTGGGCCCTGCGGTCCGGGCCGGCCGCCTCGGGGTGGTCGCTCATCGCGGCTCTCCGGTTTGCCGGCAGAAGGAAAGGAAACGGGCGCAGTATACCGTCTTGAACCACGGGATGCTCGCGAAAAGAATGGGGGCTGTGCCCTCACTCCATCGGCCTCGCTTCGCGGGGTCTTGAGGCCCTTGCCCAAGCGCTGTGGATCAGGCATTCTCCCGCATCTCACTCCCAGGAGGACGCCATGCGGGTGATCGTCGTGGGTGCCGGCGAGGTGGGATTCCACACTGCCGAGCGCCTCGCCCTGGAGGGACACGAGGTGGTCCTGGTGGAGAGCAGCCGGGACCGCCTCCGGGAGGTGGAGGAGCGCCTCAACGTGATGGCCCTGCACGGGAGCGGGGCCCGGGCCGAGACCTTGGAGGAGGCCGGCGTTCGGGGCTGCAAGGTTTTCATCGCGGTCACGGACGTGGACGAGGTGAACATGGTGGCGTGCCTCCTCGCCCGCGAGTACGGGGTGCCCACCAAGATCGCCCGCGTCCGGTCGCTCGGGTACTCTGCCCGGGACGCTGTGCTCAACGCCGAGAAGCTCGGCATCGAGCTCCTCATCAACCCCCTGGAAGCGGTAACGACCGACCTCATCAACATCGCGGGCCACGCAGCGGCGCTGGAGGTGGCCGAGTTCGCCGAGGGCCAGATCTTCTTCGTGGGCTACCCCATCGCCGACGACAACCCGATCTGCGGCCTCTCCATGGCCGATCTCCGGGACCTGAGGGCCATGTATCCCTTTGTCGTGGTCGCGATCACCCGGAAGGGCCGCACCCTGATCCCCCGGGGCGAGGACGTGGTGGAGCCGGGGGACCACGTCTTCCTCGTCATGCGCACCGCCGACCTGCCCAGCGTTCGCTATCTCCTGGGCTTCGAGAAGGGGGAGGTCCGCCGGGTCTTCGTGCTCGGAGGCGGCGAGGTGGGCTTCCGGGTGGCGCACCACTTCGAGCGGCTGGGCATCCACGTGAAGATCGTGGACCCCCGGCGGGAGGTGTGCGAGGGCCTCGCCGAGCGGCTGGACAAGGGTGTGGTACTCCACGCAGAGGTGACCGACGTGGGGACCCTCCAGGCCGAAGGCCTCGGGAAGGCCGACGTGGTCGTGGCGACCACCGACAATGAGGAGGTCAACATCCTCGCCTCGCTCCTGGCCAAGCGCCACGGTGCCCGCCGGGCCCTTTGCCTGGTGAACCGGCCCGCCTACGTCTCCCTGGTGCCGACCCTGGGCATCGACGCCTGCATCAGTCCCCGCCTCTCCACGGCCAGCGCCATCCTCAAGTACGTGCGCCGGGGCGGCGTCGTGAGCGTGGCAACCATCGAGGAGAACCAGGCCGAGGTGATGGAGATGCTCATCACGCCCCGGACCGGTTGGCTCGGCCAGCCCCTCAAGTCGCTCTCCTTCCCCCCGGGCGCCATCGTGGGCGCCGTTGTGCGCGGGCAGGTGGCCGTGATTCCGGACGGGGACACCGCCTTCCAGCCCGGCGACCGCGCCGTGATCTTCACGCTGCCCGAGGCAGTCTCCCGGGTGGAGAACTTCTTCGGCGCCGGATGAACACCGCCGTCCTCCTGAAGGTCCTGGGGGCCCTGAGCGTCTTCCTCGCAGGGGTTCTGTTGGTTCCTCTCGGGCTCTCCCTGGCGGACGGGGACGGAGCCTGGACCGCGATCCTAGCCGCGGCAGCCCTGGCCGCGGCGCTAGGGGGAGGCCTCCTGGCCGCCACCCGGGGGACCCGCCCGGAGCTTTCCCGCCGGGAGGGATTCGCGGTCGTCACCTTCGGCTGGGTGCTCTTCGGCGTGCTCGGAGCCCTCCCCTACTCATTTTCCGGCGTGGTCCCGACGCTGGTGGACGCCGTCTTCGAATCCCTCTCGGGGTTCACCACCACGGGAGCCACCATCCTTTCGGACATCGAGATCCTCCCCCGCAGCCTCCTCTTCTGGAGGGCGATGACCCACTGGCTGGGCGGCATGGGGATCATCGTGCTCGGGCTCGCCATCCTGCCCATGTTGGGAGTCGGGGGAATGCAGCTCTTCCGGGCCGAGGTCCCGGGACCCACGGCGGACCGCCTGCGGCCCCGCATTCAGGACACCGCCAAGCTCCTCTGGGGCGTCTACGTCGGCCTCACGGCCGCCGAGGTGGCTCTGCTCATGTTCGGGGGGCTGGACTGGTTCGACGCCGTCTGCCACGCCTTCGCCACCCTCGCGACGGGCGGCTTCTCGACCCGGAACGCCAGCGTGGGGGCCTATCAGAGCGCCTACGTGGACGGGGTGGTCACGGTCTTCATGTTCCTCGCGGGCGTCAATTTCGCCCTCCACCACGCGGTGCTGGCCGGGCGGGGACGGAAGGCCCTGAAGAGCGAGGAACTGCGCTTCTACCTTTTCCTGACCCTCGGGGCCGTCCTGATCCTCACCGCGGCCAACGCCGGCACGGTCTACGAAAACCTATTGGAGAACCTCCGCCACAGCTCGTTTCAGGCGGTCTCCATCCTCACCACGACCGGCTTCGCCACCGCGGACTACGAAACCTGGCCCTTCGTGTGCCAGGTGCTTCTGGTCCTCCTCATGTTCGTGGGGGGATGCGCCGGCTCCACCGGCGGGGGCATGAAGGTCAGCCGGGTTCTCCTTCTCCTCAAGCACGGCGTGGTGCAGGTGTGGAACCTCATCCATCCGCGGGGGGTGCGCAGGGTCAAGCTCGACGGCCGGCCTGTCCCGGACGCCGTTCTCCAGGGGATCCTGGGGTTCTTCGCGCTGTTCCTCCTGGTCACCGGCGCCGCATCCCTGGGGATGGCCCTCCTCGGCGTGGAACCCCTGACCGCCGTCGCCTCGGTGATCGCCTGCGTGAGCAACATCGGCCCGGGCCTGGGCGAGGTGGGTCCGGCCAAGAACTATGCGGAGTTGCCCCAGGCGGGGAAGGTTCTCCTGTCGTTCTGCATGCTCCTGGGACGGCTGGAGCTCTTCACGGTACTCGTCCTCTTCTTTCCGAGCGCCTGGCGCAAGTAGCCCAAGGTCGGTCTGGTCCACCCTCTGACCCGGGGCCACCTCCAGACTGGCGTTGCCGGGATCCAGCGATATTCTGAGGAACCGCAGAAGGCCCCCCGGCCGGATCCGCACCTTCGCCGGCCCGTGTGGGTAGACAAGGACCAACCCGGGGTGCGGCTTCACGAGCTCCATGCGGAAGCGGTCGGGCCGCTGGAATCAGTCGAGCGCCACGACCTCTTCAGGTTCCCCCTGCCCCCGGCGAAGCGTGGATCGGACCCGCAACCGGTAGTCGTCGGCCCCGGAGTAGGCCGACTCCATCTGCCGGAGGAGTCTCGCGACCTCGATTTCCCCTGCCTGCGCCGCGGCAGGCGAAGGCCAGGCCATCCAGAGGGCACGGTGATTCGGAGGACGTTCATCACAACTCCTTTACGCCCGTGACGCGCGTGCCGCGCCCCCCGGGCCCTGGGAGAGTGACCCTGGGAACCCCCGTCCGCCGCCCCCAGCAGGCAGGTGACCGGAGCGCGGAGTGGTTCGTTCCGCACCTCGGCCCGCCGGGGTTCCGGTACACCGTGGGGCTGCTCTTCCTCCCCTATACGGGGATGGTGGTGTCCTACGCGGTCCTCGGCTCCCTGCTGGCCCCCCGAGTCGAATGGGGCCGGGTCCTCGCCATCGCGCTCATCTACTTCCTCGGGTTGGGCGTGGCCGCCCACGCCCTGGACGCCCTCGGAGGCAAGGGCCCGAGGCCCTGGGGGTCGGCGTTCACGCGGCGCCAGCTCCGGGGCCTCGCGGCGGGCTCCCTCGCACTGGCCTACGCGATCGCGGCCTACTACATCGTGCGACACGTACCCTGGCTCTGGACCGTGGCGCTCCTGGAGGGGTTCTTCGTCTTCGCCTACAATCTGGAGTGGTTCGGCGGCCGCTTCCACACCGACGGCTGGTTTGCCTTCTCCTGGGGTTTCCTTCCGGTGCTCGCCGGCCACCTGATGCAGACGAACGAGATCGGGGCGGCCGCAGTCCTCATGGGCTCGGCCGCAGCCCTCTTCAGCCTCGTCGAGATCGCAGCCTCCCGGCCCTACAAGGCCCTGAGGCGCCGCGCTGTCTCTCTCTCCGAGCAGGAGCAGGAGGCCGTCCGGAGCTACGAGACCGTGCTCAAGAGCGTCAGCCTGGGGGTCATCCTCCTCGCAGCGGCCTTGACGGCGTGGCGGCTGGCGGCGGGATGAGCGGCCCCTCGCACCGGGATTCCACGGCGTCCAACGGCTTCGAGGCGTATCACGAAGCCGTGAGGCCGCAACTGGACGCTGCCGTCGCGGAGCGCATCGCCGGGGTCCTGGCGGCGCTCTCCTGGCCCGACCGGCCTGCTCTCCAGGCCGCCCTGGCAACCGGCAAGAAGCTGCGGGGCGCGCTGCTGTGCCTGGTGTGCGAAGCCCTCGGGGGAGGCCGGGACGATGCGCTTCCCCGGGCAGTGGCCGTGGAGATGATCCAGACGGCCAGCCTGATCCACGACGACGTCGTGGACGGCGACTGCGTGCGCCGTGGCAGTCCCTCCGTCTGGACCCTCCTGGGAGTGCGCCGGGCCGTCCTCCTGGGCGACTTGCTCTTCGCGACCGAGATCGAGGCGATGAGCCGGTTGGGCTCCGAAGACGCTGCCGTCGTGTCCCACGCCATCGCCCGGATCGCGGAGGGGGCCTGCTTGGAACCCCTGGAACCCACGCCCCTCGCGGATTCCCTGGAGGCGGGGGCCTACCCGCCGGGAGCCTACGAGAGGATCATCAGCCTCAAGACGGGAATCCTGTTCGGGGCCTCGTGCCGGCTTGGGGCGGCCGCCGCCGGGGCCGGCGCCGGACTGGCCGCCAGAGCCGAGCGCTACGGGGTATTGGTGGGCGAAGCCTACCAGATGGCCGACGATCTCGAGGATCTGCGCCGGCTCCGCCCTGGGGACGCGCTCCTCCCCCGGCAGGCGGGCGTGCTGGCTCCTGCCCTCCTGGCCTTCGCCCCGGAGCTCCGGCCGTGGGTGGTAGCGCTCCTTCGCGCCGAGCCGGTCCAGGAACCCGTCGCCCGCAGCCTTCTGGCCACGGCCGCGGAGGGCCTTAGAAGGGCCATGGAGGACCGCCTGCGGCGGGCCGGGCCGGCCCTCGGGGCCGGCCTGCCCCCGGGAGCCGCGCAGCAGCTCCTCCTGGAGGCGCCGCGGGACATCGTTCGCCTCTTTCAGGAGGGGGAGGTCATCCGTGGCGGCCGCTTACCAGAGCCGCCGCGCCGAAGGTGAGGGACCGGGCGGAGATGTCTTCGAACCCGCACCGGCCGAGAGAGTCAACCGCAGCGGAGACCCAGTCGGTCTGGCGCACCAGGGCGGGCAGTCCGGCCAGGGCCTCCCGCCACTCGGGGTGCGTCCGGCTCCAGACCGCGCCGAGCAGGCGAAGATGGCCTTCCCACAACTTGGCCAGGCAGGGTGCCGTCGGATAGGTAAAATCATGGAGAAGGATCACCCCGCCGGGCCGGAGCATCCCCCTCGCATTGGCGATCAGCGCGTCGATGTCGGCGTATTTGGCCAGGTAGGAAGAGGTGATGCAGTCCACCGGCGTCCGGACCGCGACGTCCTCCGCCCGCCCCTGGACGAAGTGGACGTTCCCGGCCCGGAGCCTCTCCTTTTCCCCCCGGGCGATCGCGACGTATTCCCGTCGCAGCTCCACGCCCAGGACGAAGCTCTCGGGGAAGCGGCGGCCCAGTCGGAAGGTGAGGATCCCGGTGCCCGACGCCTGGTCCAGGATGCGCCTCGCATCGGAAGGAACGGCAGCCAGGATCTGTCGCTTCCACCAGAGATCGAACCCCAGGGTTCCCAGGGTTGCGGTGCGGCGGTAGGTTTCGCCGGTCCCGGAGAAGAACCGGTCCACCAGCTCTCGTTGGAGCTCTCTCTTCATGGCATCCCGAGGGCGGGCCGTGAGCGCGGGGTAAGGGGTGGCCCAAGTCCCCCGCAAGTCTATCCCGACAGGCCGCCGGCGGCGAGGGGGGGCCGGGGCGGGCCCCGACGGATGCGGTCCACG
>CAZYJP010000044.1:0-1076 GCA_964647795.1 uncultured Thermodesulfobacteriota bacterium | reverse complement strand
CCGGCCCGGGAAACCCCAGACCGCCCCTGTCCCCGAGTGGCCACACCGATGAACCACGGGTTCCCACCCAAGAACCGGCGCACAAGGAGACGTCCATGAGGATCCCCGCCCGCGCAGCTGCCCTGGCCGCGCTGTGCGCCGCCCTGGCGTGGAGTCCCGCCCGTGGCGCGGTGTATGACCCGGCGCTCACGTGGCGCACGATAGAGACCCCCCACTTCCGCATTCACTACCACGTCGGCCTGGAGTCCGAGGCTTCGGAGCTTGCGCGGGTCGCCGAGGAGGTCCACGGCCCGATGGCGGAGGTGCTGGGGTGGGAGCCCCGGGAGCCAACCCACGTGACCCTGGTGGACCGCACCGACCGGGCCAATGCGTATGCCACGGTGCTGCCCTACAACCAGATCGTGATCTACCCGGTACGGCCCGCCCTGTTCCAGAGCATCGGCGACTATCGGGGGTGGCTCCGAACCGTGTTCGTCCACGAGTATGCCCACGTACTCGGCCTGGACCCGGTGCGCGGCTACTCCGCCGTCACCCGGAGAATCTTTGGCAGGGTTGGGGTTCCCTTGACGCCCCTGGGGGCGTTCTTCTGGTTCTTTGCCGCCCCGCCCAACCTCTTCCTCCCCCCGTGGGTACACGAGGGACAGGCCACGAATCTGGAGACCGACCTGACCGGCCGGGGCCGAAAGGGCTCCACGTGGTACCGCATGATCTACCGGTCGGACGTGGCTGCCGGCACGGTCCCGCCCCTGGACCGTCTGGGAGGGGACTTCCCGGAGTGGCCAAGCTTCTCCTCCCGCTACATCTACGGCGCGCGGTTGCTCCAGTGGGTGCAGGAGCGACACGGCCGCCAGGCGCTGGGGGCCCTCTTCCGGGGGCACTCCGGCCGCTTTCCCTATGCCATCGACGCCCCCCCGGCGAGGGTCACCGGCCTCACCTATCAGGGTCTCTACCGCGAGATGACCGCCGATCTCGAGGCCGAGTTCCGGCCCGAGATCGCCGAGCTCCGGGCCCAGGGGCTCACGCCGTACCGGATTCTCACGAGCTCGGGGTTTTCGGCGGCGGGCCCTCTCTGGGAG
>CAZYJP010000043.1:0-10881 GCA_964647795.1 uncultured Thermodesulfobacteriota bacterium | reverse complement strand
CCCTGCGGGTTCCGGAGGCCGAGCAGGCCCTCGTCGGGTCCGCACTGGGTACCGAGGCCCTGGAGGCTGCCGCAGCCGCAGCCCGGGGTGCCGCCCGGCCCGTGAAGAACGTCGACTTCACCCCCTCCTACCGCAGAAAAGTGGTCGGGACCCTCGTCGCCCGCGCAGCGCGTGCCGCCTGGGAAGAGGCAGGAAGAAGGAGGGACGTGCCGTGAACCGGGAAGAGAGGGTCGTCCTGGAGCTCCGCGTAAACGGCATCGGCCACTCGGTCCTCGCCGCTCCCCACCGCACCCTGCTCGAGGTTCTCCGGGAGGACCTGGGCCTGACGGGGGCCAAGGAAGGCTGCGGCGTCGGTGCCTGCGGCACGTGCACAGTGCTCCTGGACGGCGCCCCGGCGCGCTCCTGTCTGACCCTGGCCTGCGAGGCGCAGGGAGCGGAGATCCTCACCATCGAGGGGCTGGCGGACACCTGGCCCGGGCGGGCGGAGGGAGAGCTCCACCCCGTGCAGGAAGCCTTCGTGCATCACCACGGGATCCAGTGCGGGTTCTGCACCCCCGGGATGATCCTCTCGGCCGCGGCGCTGCTGGACGAGAACCCCGACCCCACCGAGGCCGAGGTCCGCCACGCCCTCTCCGGGCAGGTGTGCCGATGCACGGGTTACGCCAAGATCGTGGAGTCCGTGCTGGGCGCCGCCCGACGCCTCCGGGAGGTGCAGCCGTGAAGGCCGGCCGGGTCATCGGGACCAGCATCCCCCGCCGCGACGCACGCCTCAAGGCCACCGGCGAGGCGCGGTACACCGCCGACGTGAGCCTTCCCTTCATGCTCCACGCTGCCGTGCTGCGAAGCCCCCACCCCCACGCCCGGATCCTCCGGCTCGACACCTCCGCGTGCGAGGCGCTTCCCGGCGTCCGGGCGGTGGTCACCGCGGCCGACAGCTCCGGGGTGAAGTGGGGGGTGTTCCGGTACACGCGGGACCAGGAGTTCCTCGCCCGCGATGTGGTCCGCTACATCGGAGAGGAGATCGCCGCCGTCGCGGCCGACACCGAGGAGCTCGCCCGCGAGGCGGTCGCCCGGATCGACGTGGAGTACGAGCTCCTCCCGGCGGTCTTCGACCCCCTCTCGGCCATGGAGCCCGGTGCGCCCCGCCTCCACGAGCACGCGGAGCGCAACGTCAACATCCACGTGCCGATCCACGTCGGGGATGTCGAGGCGGCCCTGGCCGAGTGCGAGCACGTGCACTCCGAGCGCACCGAGAGCGAGGAGGAGAGCTACTTCATGACCGAGCCCTACGCCGTGGTCGCCCACTGCGACCGCCAGGGCACGGTCGAGGTCTGGATGCCCAACGCGAGCCCCCACACCAAGGCCAAGGGGCTCTCGAACGCCCTAGGGCTCCCCGTTTCCAAGGTGCACGTGCGCCACGTGGCGGTGGGCGGTGCCTTCGGAGGCCGGAGCGACATGTTCCCCGGCGAGTACATCGCCGCACTCCTCTCCCGAAAAACCCGCCGCCCGGTGAAGCTCGTCTACACGCGGGAGGAGAACTCCATCGCCATCCGCCAGGGGCACTCGATGGTCGTGGAGAGTACCTTCGGTTTCCGCAAGGACGGCACACTGCACGCCGCCGATGTCACAGCCTGCATGGACGGAGGCGCCTACTCCTCCACCGGGCCCATTGCCACGAGCGTGCCCTTCCTCTGCTTCGAGCAGACCTACCGGGTGCCCAACGTCCGCTACAACGGATACCGCGTGTACACCAACAAGCCCATCCGGGGCATGATCCGCACCCACGGGCGCGCCTGGGCGTGCAACGTGGACATGCAGCTCGACCTCGCGGCGCGCGCCCTGGGCCTCGACCCCATCGAGATCCGACGCCGGAACGCATTGCACGGCGGGGAGTACACGCCTACCCGGAGTTTCATCCCGGTCATGGCGAGCGCCGAGACCATCGATGCCGTCGCCAAAGCGAGCCGCTTCCCCGAGAAGTGGGGGAAGCTGCCTCCCTGGCGGGGGATCGGCGTGGGGTGCGTGAGCGTCATGAGCGGCTTCCCCATGGGAATCCGCGGCGGGTCCGCGGCCCTGGTGAAGTTCGATGAGGACGGGGGTGCGACACTCATCTCGGGGGTGGTGGACAACGGTCAGGGCAACGAGAGCGTAGTGCTCCAGATCGCGGCAGAAGCCCTCGGCATCGCGGTGGACCAGATCCAGCTCACCGCGTCGGACACGGAGGTGACACCCATCGACCAGGGGGCCTACTCCCAGGCGACGACCCTGGTGAGCGGCAACGCGGTGCGCCTGGCGTGCGAGGACGCCCGCCGGCAGATCCTGGAGATCGCGGCCGAGTCCATGGAAGCGGCCGCCGAGGACCTGGAGATCGAGGACGGCCGGATCTTCGTTCGCGGCTCCCCCTCCCGCAACATGCCGGTCGCCAGGGCGATCCGCACGGGCCTCCTGCAAGGGCGGTCGGTCCTCGGCCAAGGGAGCTTCGGGCCCCAGGTGGACCAGACCCGGGAGTGGATCAGCAACCCCAAGGGCCAGCTCGCCGCGGCCTTCAGCTACGGGAGCGCCGTGGTGGAGGTGGAGGTGGACCCCGAGACCGGGTCGGTCGACGTGCTGGATGTGTGGGTGGCCCACGACTGCGGCCGGGCCATCAACCCCAAGGAAGTGGAGGGCCAGATGGAGGCAGGAGTGGCCATGGGGGGCCACGGGGGCATCCTGCTGGAGGCGTGCAAGTGGCATCAGGGCGCCAATCTGAACACGGGCTTCCTGGACTACAAGGTCCCCCTGGCCCCCGACATGCCGCCGATCCACAACTTCATCATCGAATCGGAGGACCCGGTAGGCCCCTTCGGCGCCAAGGAAGGGGGGCTCTCCATCTCCATGTGTACGGCCCAGGCTTACTCCAACGCCATCGCCGACGCCATCGGAACCCACCTCAGAGAGTTCCCCCACACCCCCGACCGGATCTTGGACGCCATTGAGAAGAAGAGGGACGAGAATCCTGCGACCGGATAACGGGATGGACGGGATGAGGTTTACTCGGGAAAGGGTTGCCGCCATGAAGGCCAAAGCCATCGACCACATCTGTTTCGTCGTGAAGGACCTTGACGAGGCCGTCGCGCGGTACCGGGACACCTTGGGGATGGAACCCGACGGCTTCTACACGGCACCCTCGGAAAGCATCCGGGTGGCCCGATATTACTTGGAGAACGTGGCCCTGGAGCTCATGGAGCCCACTCGTCCGGACAGTGAGGTGGGCCGGTTCCTGGAAAGGCGGGGCGAGGGATTTTTCCTGATCTCCTATCGGGTCGACGATGTGGGGGAGGGCCTCGCGGAGCTCGGGGAGAAGGGGTACCGTACCATCGACCGCGCTCCCCGGGAGCTCATGGGAAACCGGTACGCGTTCATCACACCGCCCCCGCAGCTGCACGGAGTCCTCACGGAGATCCTCGACGGGGAGTTCGACCGGAGCTACGATGCGGAAAATGGCTAGAATAAGCTACCCGTGCGATAATAGTCGGTGTCAGGAGTAACTCCTATTGTATCAAGTGGTTTTACGATAAAACCTCCAACGGTTCTGAACTGTGAACCTCGAACAGGGGACCTTGAATACCGAGCCGATGTTCTCGTCTGCCGACGCCCTCATCGAGGCCTTTCGAGAGCACCACTACGTGGCCGACCCGGCGCTGGCGACGATCCTATACCTGAGCCACGTGCTCCAGAAGCCCCTGTTCCTGGAAGGGGCACCCGGGGTCGGGAAGACCGAGCTCGCCGTGGTGCTGGCCCGGGCCATGGATACCGAGCTCATCCGGCTCCAGTGCTACGAAGGGCTCGACGCCTCGATGGCGCTCTACGAGTGGAACTACCCCCGCCAGATCCTGGAGATCAAGCTCCAGGAGGTCTGCGGAGACCGGGACCGGATCGCCAGGACGATCTTCAGCGAGGAGTTCCTGATCAAGCGTCCGCTCCTCCAGGCCATTCAATACCCCGGCCCCCGCCCGGCCGTGCTCCTCATCGACGAGCTCGACCGCGCGGACGAGGAGTTCGAAGCGTTCCTCTTGGAGCTCCTCGCCGACTACCAGATCACCGTGCCGGAGCTCGGCACCATTCGCGCCCTGGTGAAGCCCGTGGTCATCGTCACCTCCAACCGCACCCGGGACGTGCACGACGCCTTGAAGCGCCGGTGCCTCTATCACTGGATCGACTACCCCGGGTTCGAGAAGGAGTACGCCATCGTCCGCAGCCGTCTGCCCCGGGTGGAGGACCAACTGGCCGCCCAGGTGTGCCGCTTCATGGAGCGCATCCGGACCGAGGACTTCCTGAAGAAACCCGGAGTCGCCGAAACCCTCGACTGGGCCGCCGCCCTCCTCGCCCTCAACCACCACGCCCTCGACGCTCCCGCGGTGGAGGCCACCCTGGGCTGCATCTTCAAGAATCAGCAGGATATCCAGGTGTTCCGCGAGCAGATCTGGGGGGACGACGCCGTGCGCGAGGCGTACCTCCGGGACGTGAAGGAGAACGTGTGCTGAACCCGTGGACATCCGGCCAGAGCCAGGCCGCCGGGAGCCTCTCATGACCCCGACCGGGAGCGATCTCCTCACCCGGGCGCTGGAACTGCTGGAGGCCGGAGAGGCCTTCTGTCTGGCGACGGTCCTGGCCTCGGCCGACCCCGCGGTGCCGCCCGGCCGGAAGGTGATCGTCGTGGGGGACGGCCGGGCCGAAGGGGAGCTCGGGGACCCCGAAGCGGATCGAGCCCTGCACCGACTCGCCCTGGAAGCCCTGCAGAGGCGACACAGGGAAACGGCGGAGCTGCGCCCCGGACTTCGCGTCTTCCTGGACGTTCTCGCGGCAGAAGCGGAGCTCCTGGTCTGTGGCGCGGGCCACATCGCCGTGCCCCTGGCCGAGTTCGCCAGGCGAGTGGGGTTCTCGGTGACGGTTCTCGACGACCGACCCGACTTCGCCCGGGCCGACCGGTTCCCGGGCTGCACGGTCCTCGCCGAGGACTTCGCGACCGCGCTCCGCCGTCTGCCTCTGGGACCGAACACCTCGGTGGTGGTGATCACCCGGGGCCACGAGCACGACGCCGAGTGCCTGGCCGAGGTCCTCCTCAAGCCCACAGCGTACGTGGGGCTGATTGGGAGTCGACGGCGGGTGCGCTTCGTACTGGAGATGCTCGAGAGGGAGGGGGTGCCGGGCCCCCGGCTCCGCGAGGTGTTCTCCCCCATCGGGGTCCCCTTGGGGGCCGAATCGCCGGAGGAGATTGCCCTGTCCATCGCTGCCGAGCTCGTGTGCGTGCGCCGGAAAGGCCACGAACAGGCCCGGGCCCTGAGGGCGGCTGTCGGAGGATCGCCATGACCGACCGGGACGTCTTCTTGCGGCTCGCCGCGCTCAAGCAGGACCAGATCGAAGTCTGTCTGGCCACCATCGTCGAGGCGGCCGGCTCCACCCCCCGCGAAGTCGGCGCCAAGATGCTCGTCTGCGCCGACGGCACGACCTTCGGGTCGGTCGGGGGCGGCTGCGGGGAGCGGCAGGTGAAGACCGCGGCGCTGCGGTCTCTCCTGACCACCCGCGCCCCGGAGCTGGTCGAGGTGGATCTGACCGACGACCTGGGCACCCGCGGCGGGGACGTATGCGGGGGAAGGATGTGGATCTTCGTCGAGCCGGCCTGACCCGCGGGCACGCCGATCGGAATTGCTATCGGGGTCGATCCCGATCGGGATCCCGATGGGGATCGGGAATTCGATGCACAGGTTCCGCCGGACCTCTTGCGGCGCCGGGAATACGGGCTGCGCCCCCACCCTTCGGGGGAGGCCCGGTGGCATTTGGGTCTTTACTTCGGGAGCCTTGGGAGGAGAGAGATGACGACCCACGACGACTGAGAGCTGATGGCCGACCTCTCCGCCCATCACCGCCCCGGCCGCCCCGGGGACCGCGACGGTCCCCTCGGCATGGCGGGGCACATCGTAGCCTTTTCCCGACTCCTCAAGGAGGCTGGGCTCCCCACCCACCCCCAGGCCGTGGTCGACGCCTGCCGGTCGGTTTCGGCCCTCGACCTCGGCGACCGCCGCCAGGTCTACTGGGCCCTCCGGGCCAACCTGGTCACCGACCGGGGGCGCTACGAATCCTTCGACCGCCTCTACCGCCTCTTCTGGGAGGAGGGCGTCCGCCGCCTCCCTCCCCGGGAGCCCGCCTTTCTCGGCCGCATCCCCGTCTTCACCCCCGCGCCCCCGGGAGGCGAAGGCGCCGGGCCGAAAGCCCCGGAGGCCTCCGGCGGAGCCAGTCCCGACGAGCTCCTGCTCCGGAAGGACCTGCGCACCCTGACTCCCGAGGAGGAACCGCGTCTGCGGGAGATCCTCCAAGCCCTCCTCGCGAAGCTCGCCACCCGGCCGGGCCGCAGGTTTCGGCCCACCTCCAGGGGCCGCGGCGTGGAGTTCCGACGCACCTTTCGGCGCAACGCAGCCCTGGGCGGCGAGCTCATCCACCTCGTCCGCCGCGAGCGGAAGGTCCGCCGCATCCGGGTCGTCTTTCTGGGGGATGTGTCCGGGTCCATGGACGCATACAGCCGATTCTTCCTCCTCGTGGCCCACGCCCTCGGGCGGCACGAGCCGGGTGTCGAGGTCTACGCGTTTTCCACGCGCCTCTTCCATCTCACCGAGTTCGTCCGCGAGAAGGATGCGAGTCAGGCCCTGGAGCGGCTGGCAGAACAGACCTTGGGGTGGTCCGGGGGCACGCGGATCGGCGAGTGCCTCGCCGACCTCCATCGGGCGCTGGCCGAACGTCCCCACCTGCGGGAGACGGTGGTAGTCATCCTGAGCGACGGCTGGGACCGGGGGGAACCCGAGGTACTCCGCCGAGAGATGGCCCGCCTCAAGTCGACCGCGGCCCGCGTCTACTGGCTCAACCCCCTCAAGGGAGACCCCGACTACCGGCCGTTGTGCCGGGGCATGGCGGCCGCCCTGCCCTACCTCGACGGCTTCTACCCGGCCCACAACGTGGAGACGCTGGCCCGCTTCACCCGGCAGCTCGTCCGCCTGAGGTGAAGCCCCGACAAAGGAGGTGCCCCCCCCGAGATCCGTCGGTCCGAACCCGTTCCCTCACCCACCGAAAGGAGCCATCGATGCAGCAGACGAAGTACCTTCTCACCGAAAAGGACATCCCGCGGCAGTGGTACAACATCGCGGCCGACATGCCCAACCCGATGAAGCCGCCGCTGCACCCGGGCACCGGGCAGCCTATCGGCCCCGACGCGCTGGCGCCGCTCTTCCCCATGAGCCTCATCGAGCAGGAAGTGAGCACCCAGCGGTGGGTCGACATCCCCTCGGAGGTCCTCGACATCCTGACCCTGTGGCGCCCCACTCCGCTCTATCGCGCCCGGCGGCTGGAGAAGGCCCTCGGGACCCCGGCCAAGATCTACTACAAGTACGAGGGGACGAGCCCCGCGGGAAGCCACAAGCCCAACACGAGCGTCGCCCAGGCCTATTACAACAAGAAGGAGGGCGTGAAGCGCATCGCCACCGAGACCGGCGCCGGCCAATGGGGAAGCGCTCTCTCGCTGGCATGCAACTTCTTCGGCATCGAGGCGAAGGTGTACATGGTCAAGATATCGTACGAGCAGAAGCCCTACCGGCGGATGCTCATGGAGACCTGGGGAGGCAAGGTCATCCCGAGCCCGTCCACCGAGACCGCCGCGGGCCGGAAGATCCTGGCCGAGAACCCGAATTCCACGGGCTCCCTGGGCATCGCCATCTCGGAAGCGGTAGAGGACGCCGCCGGCCGCGAGGACACCAAGTACGCGCTGGGATCGGTGCTGAACCACGTCCTCCTGCACCAAAGCGTGGTCGGCCAGGAGGCCCAGAAGCAGATGGAGATGGCCGGCGACTACCCCGACGTGATCCTGGGCTGCTGCGGCGGGGGCTCGAATTTCGCCGGGCTCGCCTTCCCCTTCCTCCGGGACAAGATCGCCGGAAAGCAGATCGACGTCATCGGGTGCGAGCCCTCGGCCTGCCCCACCCTCACCAAGGGCCACTTCCACTACGACTTCGGCGACACCGTGGGGATGACCCCGCTCCTGCCCATGCACACCCTCGGGCACACCTTCGTGCCGGCGGGTATCCACGCGGGCGGGCTTCGGTACCACGGGATGGCGCCCCTGGTGAGCCAGCTCCTCAAGGACGACCTGATCCGCGCGATGGCCTTCAACCAAGTGGAGTGCTTCGACGCGGGCGTGCTGTTCGCCCGGAGCGAGGGCATCGTCCCGGCCCCCGAGTCGAACCACGCGATCCGGGGCGCCGTGCTCGAGGCCCTCAAGGCGAAAGAGGAGGGGAAGGAGAAGACGATCCTGTTCCTCCTCTCCGGCCACGGCCACTTCGACATGTCGGCCTACGAGGCTTATTTCGCCCAGAACCTGCAGGAGTACGAGCTGCCCAAGGAGGAGCTGGACAAGGCCTGGAACGCCATCAAGGGACTGCCGTCGGCAGCCTGAACCCGCTGCCGGAGCGGTGGCGGCCCACGGGCCGCCACCGCTTCCCCCTCCTTCCCCCTTTTCTGTTGGACGCCAAGCCGCGCAGCGGATCTCCGGCTAACGCCTGGCGCATGAGCCGCGGCGCTTCCGCTCCGCCGGCTCCGTGCGCGGGCTGCGCAGCCCGGCGGCGGAATTCCCGCAACCAGTGCACCCGCTGGTGGGCTCGTAGTCGACAACGCCGCCCCTCTGGTCCATTTCCACCCGGCAACACTGCAAGAGCACTTCCCGCAGCATTCTGCGTGCCCGTTGGACGCGTGATTTCGCTCCCGACAGCGACAGCCCCTCCCTCGACGCGATCTCACGCTGCGTCATGCCCTCAAACTCTGCGAGCATCAGTGCGCGGCGGTATTGGGCAGGAAGCTCGTCGAGAAGCGGCAGCAGGCAACGGGCCAGCTCTTGCTCGGCGCGGCCGTCTTCACCGTCTCCTTCGCTGGTCAGATCCTCCGGCAGTTGCTCCAACGGCTTCTGTAACCGATAGTAGTCGACCAGTGCATTGCGGGTGATCTGATACAACCAGGGCCGCAGCCTACCCGGGTCCCTCAGGTCGTGCCAGCGAGCGTAGGCCTTGATGAAGACATCATGCACGATGTCTTCGGCAAGCATTTCGTCGCGCACTCGCTTGAGGACGAAGCGGCAGAGCTCCGCGCGGTACGCTTGCCAAAGCCTGTCCTCTCCGCCTTCGCGAACCGCTCCCAGGGGCTTCATCGGCAACCACACGCCGCGGGCTCCCCGGGAACACAACACCCGCCCTTCTCTTCGGGGACGCAACAGGTCTCCTGCTCTGCTGACGAGCAGCAGGACTTGCTCTCCGGGCGCCGCATGGCAGCCTTGCTCCGAAAGAATCGACGCAGGTTTTCCGGCACCTCCTCATAGACAGGGGCGCCACCCACATCCCTTGCGCTGTCGCCCATCTCGTCCAGCAACGCGTCTACGACGAGTCCCACAGGGGCCTCGGTGTATTCCTTGCCCTGGTAGTGCCAAATGCGGCAACTCGTACCTTCGTCGCACCCGCATAGGTCCGTGCAGGAGTCGCAACGGCTTTCAACGGTGTCGAGGACGATGTCTCTGCCGTTGATCCGAACAGTTGGAGAAGCGACGAACCGGTACTCGCGCGCCTGCTCCTCCGATTCAATGACCCGCCTTGTCACCTCCACCTGAACCCCGGTCGCTTCCAGCGCCGGACGCACTATGTCGATCGCCTTCTCAATGTTCTCCAGAGTCCCAATGCACCGGGTACACGTGGTCAGATCGAGCGCCAGGAGCTCGATGTCGGCCACCCGTGATACCGGATTCTTGGCCTGTTCGGACGTACGCACTTTCATTGTCATCTCCTTGCGGTTTCATGGCTTCGAGCCCTGCGCTGTGGTGGGCTCTCACTCCAGGAGACGGACAAAGTACAAAAAGGACGCAGTTTGTGGGGCTGACGACCGCTCTTCAGCCGCGGCGGCCATCGGCGCAAGTCGTGCCGCAGAAGCTCGCCGCCGTCGGCTGGAAGCGCTGGTTAGGGTCCGTCCAGAAATAAGTGGTCCCAAGAGCGGTGGTGAGGCGCCCGGCTGACAAGGCGCGCGGAGGGCGCATACCCGCTGTGGTATGTAATCGACGAGCAACGCAGTCAGGCGGGATGCACCGACGCCGCAACTGGATCCGTTATTCCTGGACGGGCGCTTAGGCTGCGGCCCTGCGCCCCAATGCGGATGGCACCACCAAGTCGAACGCCAACAACGCAGCAGCGACAACGAGGACTAGGTCCGCTCTGATGCCCAAGGCGAACGCCGCAGAGCTCCCCACCACAGCCCACAACACGGGAACTACGGCGGCAACGCGGGGGGCCCCGACGGTGGCAACGAGGAAGCCAGCGGTCACAAGGGTCGTGGGACACGGCACTGCGAAGAGAGGCAGACGCGGGTACTCCAGGCCTAACGCCATACCGAGGCCTGGATAGATGAGGCCGTACAGAACAAGCGCTCCACCAACTGCGCCTCGCGGGCCGGAAGGTGCAATGGCATGCGCGTGCGAACCCCAGGCCAGCCACAAGAACAGAAACGCCTGGAGCACGAACAGCGCCGCAAATAACGTCGCGGCTGGGTTGATCTCGCGGAAGTAGAACCAGTGGTATGCGATGCCAGACCACGCCCAGTGCACGGCGAGCAACGCGAAGAGATGGCGCCCGCTCACCCCCCCGCCCAGAATCCAGCGCCAGACCACGATGGCCGTGGTCGCCCAGAGCAGGAGGACCACTGGCCACAGACGCGTGTTGTACGCGGCAAACACGTCAAGGAACGCGTCGTGGGAGAAAGGCAGCTGCATCGTTCCTCCTCCCTTGCCAACTCCGCAGCTTAATCGACCCGCAGGTATCAGCAGGATCA
>CAZYJP010000042.1:0-10923 GCA_964647795.1 uncultured Thermodesulfobacteriota bacterium | reverse complement strand
CTCGACCTCTGTGGGCCCTTCCTCCAGCTCCGCGGCCTTTCGCCGCCGCCGGACCACGGTCTGGGGCGCCGTTGCTGCCTGTGCGGGCTCCGACGCCTTCGAGGACGCCTTCGCGACGCCTCCCAGGCTCTTGACGGCCTGCTGGACGTCCGCTTCGTCCACCGGGCTCAGGTGGCTCCGAACCTTGACACCCAGCTTCGTCAGGGCCGCCAGCAGGTCCTGGACTTCGTGGCCGGTGTCCCTTGCCGCTTCAAATACTCGAACCTTTCCCATGCCCTTCTTCCTGGAAGATGTCTCGGAGAGGGTGCCCCGCAGGGCCCGTGAACCCATCTGCCGCAATACCCGAGAGCGCTACCCGGCGCTCGCTTCTCACCTGTCCGTTCGTGAAACCTCTTCGTCGCCCGGTTCGCGACTCGGACCCGGGGGCCCGGCGGAAGCGGGTCCCGTCATTCTCGCTCCTCGTCTGCCGCCGGGTCGCTCCCCGTCTCCGTCTCCGGGCCGGGGGCCTCGGCGGGTTGCTCCTCCGGGAGTCCCTCGACCTCCTGCCCGCCGGTGGCCGCGATCACCTCGGCCTCGAACGCGGCTCGAGCCGCCGCCCGGAGGCTGTCGGCCTCCGGCTGTGCGATGGACAGGGCTTCGGCGACGAGGGGCGGCGAAGCGTTCGCCAGCCCCTCCAGGGAGTGGATGTCGGCCCTGGCCGGGCGGGAGACCTTCAGGGGGTCCATCCCGGGAAGCCGCAAGATCTTGCCCTTCTCGTCCTCCCGTCGTCGGCTCTCTTCCTCGCTGATGATGTCGAGCTTCCAGCCCATGAGCTTTGCGGCGAGCTTCACGTTCTGGCCGCGCCGCCCGATGGCCAGGCTCAGCTGCTCCTCGGGCACGATGACGCTCATGGCGTTCTGTTCCTCGTCCATGAGGACACGGGAGATCTGGGCCGGTGAGAGGGCGTTCACCGCGTACATCGCAGGCTCCTCGTGCCACACGATGATGTCGACACGTTCGCCGCGGAGCTCCTGGACCACTCCTCGGACACGGCTACCCCGCATCCCGATGCAGGCCCCCACCGGGTCCACGTCGGGGTCGTGGGAGACCACCGCGATCTTGGCCCGCTCCCCGGGCTCCCGGGCGCAGGCTTTGATCTCCACCACGCCTTCGCGGACCTCTGGCACTTCCAACTGGAAGAGCTTCTTGACGAACTCGGGGTGGGTGCGGGACAGGATGAGCTGGGGCCCCCGGCTCTCCTTCTGGACCTTGAGGAGCAGGGCGCGGATGCGGTCCCCTTGCCGATAGTGCTCGCTTCGGATCTGCTCGCCCTGGGGCAGCACGGCGTCGGTTCGCCCCAGGTTCACGATGAGGTCGCCCTTCTCCATCCGCTGGACGATGCCGTTGATGACCTCGCCCCGGCGGTCGATGAACTCGCTGTAGACGATGTCCCGCTCGGCCTCGCGCACCTTTTGGATGATCACCTGCTTGGCCACCTGGGCGATGATCCGGCTCAGGTCGCCGAGCTCCACGGGGATACCCAACTCGTCGCCGACGTCGCAGGCGGGGTCGTATTTCTCGCGGGCCTCCTCGAGGCTGATCTGGGTGTAGGAGTCCTCGACCTCCTCCACCACTGTCATGTACTCGAAGACGTTGATTCGGCCCGACTCCTCGTCGTAGTGGGCCTCCAGGTTGCGGCTGCCCAGCTTCTTGCGAGCCGCCGTGGCCATGGCCTGTTCCAGGGCGTCGATGAGGATCTCCCGGTCGATGCCCTTCTCCCGCACTACCTGTTCGATGACTCGGTTGAGGTCTTTCATGGCTCGCTGTCCGTCGAAGGGGGAAGGCCCGGTTTGGTTTACGAGTCTCCCGCTCAGAACTGGATGTCGGGGTCGAGGTGCGCCTCCCGCACCTTGTCCAGGGGCACCGCGTGCCGGCGGCCGGTGTCCCGATCGTCCACCACCACTCGCCCCTCTTCGTCCAGGCCCAGGTTGATCCCGCGAAAGGTCTTTCGCCCGTCCACGGCCTCCCGGGCCCTGAGTACGACACGCTGGTCGCGGAACCGCTCGTAGTCCTGCGCCCGAACCAACGGCCGCTGGATGCCCGGCGACGACACCTCGAGCGAGTAGCGCGACCGGATCGGGTCTGCCACGTCCAGGTGGGGGGCGATCTCCCGACTGATCCCCGCGCACTCCTTCAGAGTGATGCCCCCGGGGCGGTCGACCAGGAGCCGAAGGATCAGCCTGCCGCCCTCCGGCCTGAGCTGGACGGCCACGAGCTCGTAGCCGAGCCCCTCTATCGGGGGGCGCAGAACCGCTTCGATCTCCTGGACGGTCTTGGCACGTTCCATAGCAAAATGAAAAAAGTGGGTTTGGTACCCACTTTTCCTGCGGACCGGAAATAAGGGCGGAACTATAGCAGCGGCTTCGGGAGGTGTAAAGAGAGAACTGGGCGCATGAACCCGCCGTCTGGGCGCTGGCCGGGGAGTCCTTCAACGGAAACCCTCTTCCCTCGGAGAAGTCGGAACGTGGAGTGGGGGCCTTCTTGCGTCCGGGGCGGGCGAAAAGCTAGAATCCGGCCTCCCTTCGGAGCCCGAACGAACCGAGGCGTCCCATGCCGCCTGCCGCCCCCGGGAGCCCCGTGGATCTCACTGCAAGGGTTGGCCCCCTCACGCTGCGAAACCCGGTCATTGCCGCCTCCGGCACGTTCGGTTACGGCGAGGAATTCGCGCCCTACGTGCAACTGTCCGCCTTTGGCGCAGTGGCCGTGAAGGGGCTCAGCCTGTCGCCCCGCCCCGGGAACCCCGTTCCCAGGATCGTGGAAACCCGGGGCGGGATGCTCAACGCCATCGGCCTCCAGAACGTCGGGGTGGACGCGTTCGAACGGGACAAGATGCCCCTGCTCCGGGAGTTGGACGTCCCCGTGATCGCCAACTTCTTCGGCAACACCGAGGACGAGTATCGAGACTGCGCTCGGCGCCTGTCCGCCGTGGAGGGGCTCGCCGCCCTGGAGATGAACATCTCCTGCCCCAATGTGAAGGTCGGGGGGATTACCTTCGGAACCCAGCCCGAGCTCACCCGGGCGGTGGTGGCAGCGGTGCGCCGGGTCACCGATCTTCCCCTCATCGTCAAGCTCTCCCCCAACGTGACCGACATCCGCCCCCTGGCCCGGGCTGCCGTGGAGGGCGGCGCCGACGCTCTCAGCCTGATCAACACCGTGACCGCCATGGCCGTGGACCTCGATCGACGACGCCCGGCCCTGGCGAATGTTACCGGGGGGCTCTCCGGGCCGGCCGTCAAGCCCATCGCCCTGCGCCTGACCTGGGAGGTGCTCCAGGAGGTGAGCGTGCCGGTGATCGGGCTCGGCGGCATCTGGGACGCGCGGGACGCCCTGGAGTTTCTCTGCCTCGGAGCGTGCGCGGTCCAGATCGGGACCGTGAACTTCGTGCGGCCCTGGGCCGGCCAGGAGATCGCGGAGGGGATAGGGCAGTATCTGGCGGGGCAGGGGGTGGGGTGCCTCGCGGACTTCGTGGGCACGTTTCGGGCGGGAACGGGCTGACAACCGGCTGGAGGCCCTCGGAACGGGCTATCCCGAGCCGCCCTTGCGGAACGTCTCCACGTCTTCTTCGCGGGCCAGCACCACCAGGGTGTCCCCTTCGCGGATCTCCGTATCCCCTTGCGCCGGTACCGCGATCTCCCTTTCTTCTTCCTTCCTCTTCAGGAGAACCACGGAGAGGCGGTGCTCTCGGCGCAGCCGGGAGTCGGAGAGGTTCACCCCCCACAAGGAGCGGGGCGCCCGGATCTCCACCAAGGCGTAACCCTCGAGAAACGGGAAGCGCTCCAGAACGTCGGGCTCGGCCATGTGCTGGGCCAGCCGTGCCGCCATCTCCCGCTCGGGGTGAACGACCTCGGTGGCGCCGATCCGCTGAAGGATCCGGGCATGGTCGCGGGACGTCGCCTTGGCCACGATCTCCTTCACCCCGAGCTCTTTGAGGAAGAGGGTGGCGAGGATCGAGGCGTCGATGCGGGTGCCGAGGCCCACGATCGCCACGTCTGCATCCCCTGCGCCGGCTTCCTGGAGGGCCTCCCGGTCCGCAGCGTCGGCCACCTGCGCTCGGGAGCAGTGGGGCTCGATCGCCTCGACCGCCGCCCGATGGTGATCGATGGCCAAGACGTCCTGCCCCTTTTCGTAGAGGGCGCGGGCCATGTGGTGGCCGAAGCTCCCCAGCCCGATCACGACGAAGCGGCGCCTCTCCACCTCACCCCTCCCTGAGCCGGGATATCTGCTCTTCCGGGCCCATCACCACCAGGATGTCGCTGTCCTTCACCACCTGATCGGCCCGGGGGGCGATGAGCACCCGGTCGGGCACGAGCTCCCGGATCGCGAGCACTTGGATCCCCGAATCCCGGCCCAGGGCGAGCTGGGCCAGGGTCTTTCCCGCCATCCCGCGGGTCGGGGCGAGCTCCACCACGCTCAGGCCCGAGGTGAGGGAGAGGTAGTCGAGCACGGTCCGGGAGCTCAGCCGCAAGGCCACCCGGTGCGCCATGTCCTTTTCCGGAAAGACGACCTTCGTGGCGCCGACCCGGGCCAGGATCTCCACGTGGTCCTCGGTGAGCGCCTTGGCCACGATCTCGCCCACCCCGAGCCGGGAGAGGTGGAGCACGGCCAGGGTGGAGGTCTCCATCCGGCCGCCGAGGCTGACCACCACTGCGGTCATCTCCTTTACGCCCACGGCCGCGAGGGCTTCGGGGTCCGTGGCGTCGGCCACCAGGGCCTGCGCCACGTGGGCCTGGGCATCCCGTGCCTTGTCCGGGTTCGCGTCCACGGCGGTCACCCGCAGTCCCAGGCGGGCGAGCTCCACAGCCAGCCCCATCCCGAAGTTCCCCAGCCCGATCACGCCCACGTGCCGCATCGCGTCACCCCACCATCAGGTTCTCTTCGGCGTACCAGAACTTGTCCCGTTCTTCGTGCATGCCCACGGCAATCGCCAGAGTTAGCGGGCCGAGCCGGCCCACGAACATCACCGCCGTGATCAGGAGCCGCCCCGGAGGCGAGAGGGTCGGCGTCACCCCGGTGGAGAGCCCCACCGTACCGAAGGCGGATACGATCTCGAAGAAGTACTCGAGGAAAGACGCACCGGTCTCTCCGTGGGGCACGGGGCCGACCTCGCTCGCCAGGAGGAGGAAGATTGCGACCGTGACGAGGGCGAAGGAGGCCACCAGGATGGTCACGGCGCGGGCTACCGTCGGGTCCGGCACGGTGCGCCGGAAGAGGCTGACTCGGCGACGCCCCAGGAGCCGGTCCCGGAACAGGGCGGCCACCAGCGCGGCCGTGGTGACCTTGATACCGCCGCCACAGGACCCCGGGTTCGCGCCGACGAACATGAGGAGGATGGTGAGGAACAGGGTCGTGTTGCTGAGGACTGCGTAGTCCATGGTGTTGAATCCCGCGGTGCGCGGGGTCACCGACTGGAACAGGCACGCCAGGAAAGTCTCGTCCCAGGGCAGGCCGGCCAGGGCATTGCTGCGTTCGAAGACCCATATGCCGGCCGCGCCCGCACCGACGAGGGCTCCGGTCCAGACGAGGACCACCTTGGTGTGAAGGCGGAGGCGCACTGCCCTGCCGGCCCGCCACTCCGCCCAGGCGACCCGCAGGTCTTCCAGCACGATGAACCCGAGCCCGCCAAGGACCACGAGGACCATTACCGTGAGGTTCACCGTCCAGTTGCCCCGAAACTCGGCCAGGCTCGTCGCGTAGAGGGAGAAGCCGGCGTTGCAGAACGCCGAGACACTGTGGAAGACCGCGTGGTAGGCCGCCTCCCACGGCGGGCGAGTCCGGGAGAATGCGGCCGTGAGCAGGGCCGCCGCCACGGCCTCGATGGTCAGGGTGAAGAGGACGACGTCCCGCACCAATTGACCGACCGAGATGCGCTCCCGCCGCCCCAGGGTGTTTTCCAAAAGCGTCCGGCCCCGAAAGGAGAGGCGACGCCCCATCGCCAGGAAGAAGAGGCTCGAGTAGGTCATGATGCCCAGGCCCCCGAGTTGGATGAGGGCCAGTACCACCCCCTGGCCGAAGCCGGAAAGGTGTGTGCCGGTGTCGACCACCACGAGCCCGGTCACGCAGGCGGCGGAGGTTGCAGTGAAGAGCGCGTCGACGAAGCCGAGGGGGGTGCTGGTGGCCGCAGCCGGGGTCATCAGGAGGAGGGTGCCGAGGGCGATCGCGCCCCCGAAAGAGAGGACGAGGATCTGGGCCGGGTGGAGGGTGCGCTCCAGCGCGGACCCGAGGGAAGCAAACCGCAAAATCGCGCGTCCTCTCGCCGGTTGGGGAGTCTGGGGAAGGCCGGCGCCATTCTACGCGGGTTGATCGGCGCGTCAAGCGACCCCTGTCGGAGCACGATGTGGCCGTTCTTGACACCGGAAAGTGTGCTCGTTAGAGTCCGCTCTGTCTCCGAGCGGAACGGCCTACGGGCGAAACGCCTACGGCCTCCCGCCGAAGGGTTGCGGTGGAAACACTGCAGCCTCCCGCGCCTGGAAAGGAGACCTGGAAGGTGCCAGCCAAAGGCCCTCCCCTGCGCGGGGTGGGCCTTTTTGCACGCGGCTCCCCACCGGCGGAGCGCGCGTCACGCTTGCCGGAGGGGCGAAGGGATGGGACGCACGAAAGTGGCATGGTTCCTGATGGCGGCCGGACTGCTCGCCGTCCCGGGCCTCGCTCAGGAGCGCCTGCGCCTGAGCACGACCACGAGCACCGAGAGCTCGGGACTCCTCAAGATACTCCTGCCGCCCTTCGAGGCGGCCCACAATGTCAAGGTTGACGTCATCGCCGTAGGCACGGGCAAGGCCCTCAAACTCGGCGAGAACGGCGACGTGGACCTGGTCTTCACCCACGACCCGGACCTGGAGGACCAGTTCATGGCCGCCGGGTTCGGGGCCAACCGGGAGAAGGTGATGCACAACGACTTCGTGGTCGTGGGGCCGGCGGCGGATCCGGCCGGGCTCAAGGCCGCCAAGACCGCGGCCGAGGCCTTCCAGCGCCTCGCCGAGGGGAAGACGTCCTTCATCTCCCGGGGCGACGAGTCGGGCACCCATCAGAAGGAGAAGGCCCTCTGGAAGGCGGCCGGCATCGAGCCCAAGGGGGCGTGGTACGTGCCGGCGGGCCAGGGGATGGGCGAGGTCCTGAACATGGCCGACGAGAAGCGCGGCTACGCCCTCACCGACCGGGGCACCTACATCGCCTATCAGAGCAAGTTCGAGCTCCCCATCCTGTTCGAGGGTGACCCGGTCCTCTTCAACCCTTACAGCATCATGGCCGTGAACCCGGCCAATCACCCCCACGCCAAGTACGACCTGGCGAAGAAGCTCGTGGAGTTCATCGTGAGCCGCGAGGGCCAGACGCTGATCGCCGGCTACACCCTGAATGGCCAGCAGCTCTTTTTCCCGGACTTCGCTAACCCGACCTACGGCTTCCCGGACGCCCGGTAGCGACATACGAGCATGACGCGGAACTCCAACTGACCACGGACAACTGACAACGGACCGCCCTTGAACTATTTCCTCACCTCCCTTGTCGCCGCCTGGCAGCTCCTCACGACCTTCGACCCCGAGGTCTACTTCGTGGTCTGGACGTCGCTCAAGATCGCCAGCTTGTCGGCGCTCCTGGCGGCCCTGGCCGGGATTCCCCTTGGGCTCGGCCTGGCGCTCGCGCGTTTCCGGGGGCGGGGCTTCGCGCTCCTGCTCCTGAATACGGCCATGGCGCTGCCCACCGTCGTCATCGGTCTCTTCGTGTACGCCCTCATCAGCCGCCGGGGGCCTCTGGGGGAGCTCGGGCTCCTCTTCACCCCCACGGGGGTCATCATCGGCCAGTTCCTCCTGGCGCTGCCGGTGGCCGTCCACTATGCCCATTCGGCGATCCAGGCCCTGGACCCGCGACTCTTCCTCACGATCCGCGCTCTGGGGGCCCGGGGCAGTGCAGCGGCATGGAAGATCCTGGCCGAGGCCCGCTTCGGCGTCATGGCCGCCGTGGTGGCCTCCTTCGGCCGCACCCTCGCCGAGGTGGGGGTCGCCATGATGCTCGGCGGCAACATCGAGGGCTTCACGCGCACCATGACCACGGCCATTGCCCTGGAGACCAGCAAGGGGGAGTTCGAGCTCGCGCTCGCCCTGGGGCTCGTGCTCATGGTGGTGGCGTTTGCCGTCAACGCCGGCTTTTTCCTGCTCCAGAGGAGGGCGCCGTGAACGCCTATGCCCTCCGCGAAATCGCTTTTTCCTACGGCGGGCCGCCCATCCTCTGGGTTCCGGAGCTCGCCATCGCCGCAGGGGGCGTCACTGCGCTCGTGGGGCCCAACGGCGCGGGGAAGACCACGCTCCTGCACCTCCTGGCGTTTCTCACCCCGCCCACGGTGGGCGAGATCGCCTTCTTCGGGGAGCCTGCCCGCCCGAGAGCCTTCGCCAGCCTTCGACTGCGTGTGAGCCTGCTGCTCCAGAGCCCCTACCTCTTCCATGGTTCGGCCTCGGCCAACGTGGATTGGGCGCTTCGGATTCGGGGCGTCCCGGCAGCGCAGCGGGGGCCGCGGGTCGAAGCCTCCCTCGCACGGGTGGACCTCACCGGCCTGGCCCACCGTCCCGCCCGCCAGCTCTCGGGAGGAGAGGCCCAGCGGCTGGCCCTGGCACGGGTCCTGGCCCTGGAGCCCGAAGTCCTCCTCCTGGACGAACCGACCAACCACCTGGACCGGGCAAGTGCTGCCGCCATCGAGGAAGCTGTGGCCGCGTGCAACCGGGAGTGGGGGACCACGGTCGTGCTTGCCAGCCACGACGTCGGGCTGGCCCGCCGCCTGGGGGCCCGGATCCTGCGCGTGGAGGACGGCGCGGTGCGGGGAGGGGAGGCGGACAACGTGTTCCGGGGCCGACCTGCCCCCGGGGAAACGGACGTCTTCGACACTGGGCGGCTGCGCCTCGCAGTGCACCGCCTTCCCCCCAGCGCGACCTGCGTGGAGGTGAGCCCCCGGGAGGTCCTCCTGGCGGTGGCCGACTATCCCTCCTCGGCCCGCAACCACCTGACGGGCACCGTGGTGCGCGCCGAGATGGTCAACGGCGACGAGGTTCACGTGGTGGTGGACTGCGGTGAGCCGGTGGTGGCGCTGGTGACCCGGGCGTCCTGGGAGGCTTTGGGGCTCACCGTGGGCCGGAGCGCCGTCGTCTCCTTCAAGGCCACGGCGGTACGGGCATACTGACGGCTCTGGGTTTCCGACCCAATCTGACACGCCGCGGAGACCCCTCCTACCCCCCGACCCCGAATCGTACCCCCAGGGCCGCGTCGTAGAGGTTGAGGCCTTCCTTCGCCGTGGGCCGTGCGGTGATCCGCACGAAGCCCAGGTAGCGCCCCTGGTCTCGGTCCAAGGCTTCGGCGTCTGAGGGGAAGGGGCTCTTCCCGGTCTTCTCCACCGCCCGCTCGAAATCGCGCCAGTGCCGCCACCCGTCGGGCTGCACCCCAGGCTTCACGTCCGCCACCTTGCCGCACCGGTTCCAGAGCTCCTACCACCACGCGCCCGTGTGAAAGCTCCAGCACTCATCTTCCCAGAAGACCTGTCCGTTGGACTGGGGCTCGGCGGGGTGGGCCGGGATCCCTGCCTCGAAAGGGCGCACGAGGCCGGGTACCACGACACCCAGCGCCCCTCCAGGGCGCACGAAGCCACTCCAGTAACCCAGGTAGAGGTCGTCGGTGCCGAAGTAGTGGTAGGCGTCGATCGAGACGGCGGCGTCGAAAAAGCCCTGAGGAAAAGGGAGCGCGTGGGCCTCGGCACGCAGGGGGTACACGAGCTCGCCCGCCTCGGCGGCGCCCACCCGGCGCCAGTTGGCGTCCGGGTCGATCCAGAGGTCGGAGGCCCACACCCGCACCCCGAACTCCCGGGAGAGGAAGACGCTCGTCAGCGCCGTTCCGCAACCCGGGTCGAGCACCCCCATCCCGGGCTCCAGGCCGAGCCCCTCGCAGAGCCACTCCGCCAGCCACAGGGGGTTTGGTCCCATCTGGTGCTCCAGAACCCAGGCCGGGTCGTAGCGGTTGGGAACGGGGAAACTCTGGCCGTGACAGGCCGCTCCCCCCGGCGCGCAGTGGACGAGGGCGGTTTCGGCCGCAGCCCCCAGTTCTTCGACCGTCGTCAGGTACCCCACGGCGTCGTGGAGTGGTCACGAGCGAGGCGGTGCGCGCGCTGCCCGAGGCCCCCCGGGCCGTGGTGGCCTTCCGCGGACCGGCGGTCAAGCTCCTCTCTACGGGCCGAGAGGGGATACCGAAGGACGAGTCCGAGGCCATGGACCAGTTCGCCGCGACGCTCCGAGCGATGAAGAAAGACGGAGTGAAACTCGAGGTGTGCATGTACGCGGTGAAGGTGGTAGGGGTCGATCCCGCCTCGCTCATGCCGGAGGTCGACCGGGTGACGAACGGATTCGTCTCCGTGGTCGGGTACCAGAACCAGGGGTACGCGGTGGTGGCGATCCCCTGACGCGTGGTCCCCCGTAGCGCTTCCCCTGGGGAGGTCTTCCTCTACCTCCAGCCCTTGATTCGCGCTTCCCGCCAGCGGCGTGCGCGGGTCTTTCGCTCGTCCTCGGGCGCGAGGACGTTGTCGATCCGCACCCCGGCCGCCCGGGCGGCGGCGAGGAGGGCGGCGGTCCCTTCGTCCTTTTCCACATCGCCCTTGCCCGGGAAGCCGTAAAGGACTTCCTCCCCGGAGTCGAGGAGCAGGGTCACTGCCGAGGGATCCCGATCGCCCCCCCCGGACCCCAGGGGCCCGATGACGATCCGGCGCACGGCAGCCCAGGGGATGCGGCGGCGTCCGAGAGCCCAACCGAGGCTCACCCCGTCGGGCTCGAGGACCGTCGTGAGCCGCAAGGGCAGGGTGGCGATCCCAAGGCCTGCGACCGTCAGGGCGGCCCCTGCCAGGGCGAGAAAGGGCCAACC
>CAZYJP010000041.1:0-11015 GCA_964647795.1 uncultured Thermodesulfobacteriota bacterium | reverse complement strand
GCAAAGCGGACAGATCACTTGTCAATTCGAGCGGACAGATCATGTGCTCTCCACATGGAAGCATCGGCCCGCTTGACACTTCCGGGGCTTGCGTTTAGATTCGCGAATCCCACGCGCCGGGGCAGCAGATTCTCGGCTTTTCTGGGCACGAAGAGGAGGATCCCCTATGTCGACCCAGAGTGACAGCCTGATCAAGAAGACCCAGCGGGGTCTCTCGATCTTGGCCTTCGAGACCACCAAACAGAGCCGCATCCTCAAGAAGCGGATGCGCACCGCAGCCCTCCAGAAGGAGATCAAGGCCGACCTCCGCGACCTGGGAAACCTGGTATACAACGCCGTGGTCCACGACCAGCCCGGCATCCTCTCGGAGGAGGAGGTCAAGATCCTGGTGGACAACATCCGGCAGAACAAGGTAGAGGTGGACCACCTTCGCGACGCCATCGCCCGCTTGAGCCGCACGAAGAAGCACTTCCCGGAAGGCGAACCGGAAGAGGGGGACGAGTATCCCGAGCCTGCGCTGGACGAACCCCCTCTCGTGGTGGTCGAGACGACCGGGGAGTTGCCGCCGGCCGAAGACAAGGGCGTTGCCACCGAGCGCGAGATGAAGGCGGACGTGTTCCAGGCCCCGCCCCCCGAGAGGCCGGCGCCCAAGAAGCCCGCCACGAAGGAGACGGCGCCGGAGCCCGGTGTGCCCCCGGCGCCGGGCACCGACCCCGAGCATCCCTCTCCCGGCGCCCCGAAGACAGAGAAGAAGACCGGGGAGGGGAGCATCGGCTAGCGACGGAGACACCCAGGAAAGGCGGCCCTCTCGGGCCGCCTTTTTTTTGTCGCCACTTCAGAAACCCCCTTGACGCTACCACAAGATCTTGGGGTATTATTCGCGAATAATACTAAATCCAGTATATTCCAGGAGGACCACATGCCCAACTCCACCGCGCGCGTCATTCCCATGGAACGGCGCCCATCCTTCGCCGCCAACGCCTTGACCGTGCTCGAAAAGCGCTACCTCCGCAAGGACGCCGACGGGCAGGTGGTGGAAAGGCCCCAGGAGATGCTGGCTCGGGTGGCACGGGCCGTGGCGGAGGCCGACCGCCTCTTCGCCCCGGACGCGGACGTGGACCGCACCGCCGCCGACTTCTACGACCTGATGGCCCGCCTCGAGTTCCTGCCCAACTCCCCTACCCTGATGAACGCGGGCCGGGAGCTGGGTCAACTCTCGGCCTGCTTCGTGCTGCCCGTGGAAGACAGCATGGAGAGCATTTTCGAGGCGGTGAAGAACACGGCCCTGATCCACAAGTCCGGCGGAGGGACGGGCTTCAGCTTCTCCCGGGTCCGCCCCAAGAACGATCTCGTGCGTTCCACGAGCGGCGTCTCTTCAGGGCCGATCAGCTTCATGAAGGTCTTCGATACCGCCACCGAAATGATCAAGCAGGGAGGAACCCGCCGGGGGGCCAACATGGGGCTCCTCCGGGTCGACCACCCGGACATCCTGGAGTTCATCTCCGCCAAGTCGGACACCTCGATCCTCACCAACTTCAACCTCTCGGTGGCGGCCACGGAAGCCTTCATGGAGGCCCTGGAGGCAGACGGCGAGTACGAGTTGATCAACCCCCGGGACGGGGTACCGGCGGGCCGTCTCCCGGCGCGAGAGGTGTTCGACCGGATCGTGGAGGAGGCCTGGGCTACGGGGGAGCCCGGCCTGGTCTTCATCGACCGCATGGAACGCGACAACCCCACTCCCCATCTCGGGCGGATCGAGTCCACAAACCCCTGCGGCGAGCAGCCCCTGCTCCCCTACGAGTCCTGCAACCTCGGCAGCATCAACCTGGCCGGAATGGCCCGCGAAGGGGACGTGGATTGGGAGCGGCTGGGGCGCGTGGTGAGCCGGGCGGTGCACTTCCTCGACAACGTGGTGGATGTGAACCGCTACCCCTTGCCCGAGATCGCCGCCATGACCCGGGGAAACCGGAAGATCGGCCTCGGGATCATGGGGTGGGCCGACCTGCTCTTCCGCCTCGGGATCCCCTACGGGTCCGCCGAGTCGCTGGAACTGGGGAAGAAGCTCATGGGCTTCGTGGACGGTGCGGCCCGCGAGGCCTCCGAAGACCTGGCAACCGTCCGGGGTCCGTTTCCCAACTTCCCGGGCTCGGCCTACGATCGGCCGGGGGCGCGCCCCGTGCGCAACGCCACCCGTACTACCATCGCCCCCACCGGGACGATCTCGATCCTGGCAGGTTGCTCCTCCGGGATCGAACCCCTCTTTTCCCTCGCGTTCGTGCGCAGGGTGATGGACGGCACCGAGATGCTCGAGGTCAACCCGGTCTTCGAGGAAGTGGCCAGGAAGAGGGGCTTCTACACCGAGGGACTCCTCCGGCGGGTCGCCGGAGGCGAGTCGATCCAGGAACGGGCCGAGGTTCCGGAGGACGTGCGGCGGGTCTTCGTCACCGCGCACGACATCACCCCCGGTGACCACATCCGCATGCAGGGCGCCTTTCAGGCCCACACGGACAACGCGGTGTCGAAGACCGTGAACTTCCCGCGCACGGCCACCCGCCAAGAGGTTGCCGAGGTCTTCTGGCTGGCCCACCGCCTGGGATGCAAGGGCGTGACCATCTACCGCGACGGCAGCCGTGAGGGGCAGGTACTCTCGAGTCCGGCACACCCGGCGGACAAGGGGCACCCGCCGGCGCCCGCCGCCGCCCCCCGAAAGCGGGAGCGCCCCCGCGCCCTCACGGGGAAGACGTACCAGATGCAGACGGGATGCGGCCCCCTCTACGTGACGATCAACGAGGATGACCAGGGGCTGTTCGAGGTTTTCACCACTATGGGCAAGGCCGGAGGCTGCGCGGCGAGTCAGTGCGAGGCGATCGGGCGCCTGGTCTCGCTGGCATGGCGCTCGGGGGTGAACCCCGCCCCGGTGATGAGGCAGCTGCGGGGCATCTCCTGCCACAAACCCTCGGGCTTCGGGGCCAACCGGGTCCTGTCCTGCGCGGACGCGCTGGGCATCGCCGTGCACATGCACCTGGACCCCGGGGCCGAGGCCGAGAAACACGTCGCCCTCGGCGGTGCGTGTCCCGAGTGCGGAGACGCCGTGGAACACGAGGAGGGGTGCGTGCTGTGCCGAAGCTGCGGATATTCGGAGTGCGGGTAGTCCCACGACGGGGGATCGCCGCTTCCCCTGGGGACCCGGCGCGGTACCTTCCCGGAACGCGGGCAGGCGGCCGTCCCGCAACCCGCCGACGGGGGCCTCACTCCTCGAAGAGCGCCTCCAGATCCTCGGCGGTCAGGGTTTCCCCCCAGGCCCTCTCGGAGCGGACGAGGTCATCGGTGAGTCGGCGCTTCCTCTCCTGGAGCGCCAGCACCTTTTCCTCCACGGTCCCCTTGGTGATCAGCTTGTACGCGAAGACCTTGCGAGTCTGGCCGATGCGGTGGGCCCGGTCGGTAGCCTGGGTCTCCACCGCCGGGTTCCACCAGGGGTCCGTCAGGATCACGTAGTCCGCACCGGTGAGGTTGAGACCGGTCCCTCCGGCCTTGAGGCTCACCAGGAACACCTTCACGGAAGGGTCCTCCTGGAACCGGCGCACCCGTTCCTCCCGGTCTCGGGTGTGGCCGTCCATGTACACGTGGGGGATGCCCGCCTCCTCGAACCAACGCCGCAGGACCCCCAGAACCTTCACGAACTGGCTGAAGACCAGGACCCGGTGCCCCTCCTCCACGACCTCGGCCACGAACTCGCGCAGGACATCGAACTTCGCCGAGGGCACGCCCTCGCCGACGGCTCCCGGCAGGACGACCGGAAAGCTGCACGCCTGGCGGAGCCGCAGAAGCGCCTCTAGGACCGAGAACCGCGCTTGCGCCAGTCCCTTGCCGCGGACCTCCTCCAGAACCCGGTCGCGGCTCGCTCGCAACAGTCTGCGGTAGAGGCGTTCCTGTTCTTCCCCCATCTCGCACCAGAGCACGCTCTCCACCTTCTCGGGGAGGTCCCTGGCAACCTCTGACTTCAGGCGCCTCAGGATGAACGGGCGGATGCGGCGGCGCAACGCGTCCCCCGCCGCCTCGTCGCCCTGGATGATGGGGCGGGCAAAACGTCGGGTAAAACTCCGCTCGCTTCCCAGGAGGCCCGGGGTCAGGAATTGGAAGTGGCTCCAGAGCTCCCCGAGGTGGTTCTCCAGGGGCGTGCCCGTCAGCGCCAGCCGGCACCGACCCCGGAGCCGACCAACGGCCCGTGAAGTTTGGGTCGCGGCGTTCTTGATGGCCTGGGCCTCATCCAGGATCACGTAGTTCCAGGGCACATCGGCCAGAATGGCCGCGTCTCGCCGGAGAACGGCGTAACTCGTGACCGCGAGGTCGCAGCCCCCGAAGCCCCCCGCCCGCTCGCGGCGCTCGGCTCCGTGGTAGCGCACCACCCGGAGACCCGGGGCGAAACGAGCCGCCTCCGCCTCCCAGTTGGGGACCACGGAGGTCGGCGCCACCACCAGGCTCGGGCCTCGCCCCTCCTCGGCCTCGGCCAGCAGCACGGCCAGGGCCTGCACGGTCTTCCCCAGGCCCATGTCGTCGGCCAGCACGCACCCAAGCCCGAACCCTCCCAAGCGCCTCAGCCAGCGGTACCCCTCTACCTGGTACGGGCGCAGCGTGCCGCGAAGACCCTCCGGCACCGGGAACTCCGTCTCGTCGGCCGCTGCGCCGGCCCCCCTCGCCCCAAGCGCTGCCGCCAGTCGCTCCCACTCCCCCCGGCCCTCCAGTTCCCAGCCGTCCGCGCCGTCGAGGACCTGCTGCACGACGGGCGCGAAGTGCAGGGGCAAGCGCTTTCCCCGGGGGTCGAGCCCCTCGAGAGCCCCCCCCAACCGGCGCGCCCAGTCCTCCGGGAGCAGCGCATGGCCCCCGTTTCCCAAGCGCACGTAGTGTTCCCCCCTCTTCAGGGCCCGGAGAAGGTCCGGGCTCGGGATGGCCTCCCCGTCCGCCTCGGCCTCCAGTTCCAATTCGAGCCAGTCCGTTCCAGCGGAGAGCCGCACCCGGAGACCGGGGGCTGCCCGCGTCACACGGTGCCTCCGCAGGCCCTCCCGGCCGAAGACCTCCCACTCGCGGCTCAGGGGCTCCAGATCGGACCGAGCGAAATCCAGGGCCGCCTCGCCGCCGATCTCGAACCGCCCGGGATCCGCAGCCCGAAACCCGAGCTTTCGTAACCGAAGCGCGCACAGGAACTCGGCGTCCAGGTCGCGCCGGAGCAGCGTGCGATGGGTTCCCGCCCCCACCCGGAGCACGGGTTCGGGGTTCTCCGCCGGCACCTCGACGTCTCCGTAGGCGAATCGGAGGGCAGCCACCAGGCTGCCTCCCTCCTCGGTCAGGTAGAGCCGGGGGGAGGCCGCCTTCCGAATGAGCAGCGGCCGGCCCTGCACCTCCCCAGCCTCCACCACGATGCCCCGGGCCTCCATCTCGCCCGCGAAACCGCCGAAGAACGAGGGGAGGTCGCCTTCGGGCACGAGGGGGGGGCGTTCCGCAAGCCAGGCCAGAGCCTCCGCGTCCTCCACCCCGAAGACCGGCCTCACCTCCCCGGACTCCTCCACCCAGGGCGGGGCCGAGGCGATGACCCGGGCTCCCCCGGGCCCCCAGGGAGAACCGTCCTGCTCGCGCCACCCCACGCAGAGCTCCACCCCCCCCGTCTTCGGCTCCAAGCCAACGGTGAGAGCGATGGGGCGCGGCGACACGATCGCCGGGGCCCCGTCGGAGACCCATCGGACCTCCCCCACCCGAGCGAGAGCTCGGAGCACCCGGTCCGCCCGCTCCGCCCCCACCTCCACCGCACTGCCCCCCGACGGACGCGGCTCGCACCCCTCCTCCGTCAAGGCCGAGACCACCCCTCGGTCCTCCCGCCCGAGACAGGCTGGGGGGGTCTGGGTGAGGTGTCGAAAGGTGAGGATCCTTCCCCGCCCGATCCCCCGAGACGTGACCCGGTGCAGCCTCCAGGAAAGCAAGAGGGTCCAGGAGGCCCGCTCCTCACGGCGAAGCTCCAGCCAGTGCACGACCACGTCCTGCCCGGCCACCCGAACCGGGTGGGAGCGAGGGGGAGCCAGGACCTGGAGCAGCGCCCGCCAGTCCCCGGGCCGGGAAACCCCAGCCCGGTCTGCGTCGGCCCAGGTCCGGACCACGGCAAGAACGTGGCGGCAGGGCCAGGAGAGGCTGGGGCAGTCGCACCGGGCGTCGAGACGGGTGGGGAGGACCGTCACAGCCACCCGATGGGCAGGGCCGTCCTCTCCCCCGCCGACGGTGCCTTTCAGCACGAGCCGCCCAGGCAGCGCCCGTTCCTCGGCGAGCCAGACCGCGCTGGCCCGCCACAGGGCCAGGCCGAAGGCGCGCTCCTCCCTCAGGGCGGCTCGCTCGAAGGCACCGAGGATTTCACCGGGTTGGGTCCAGTTAAGTTTCATCGCGCCTGGGAGGGGCCGGGTGGAGGGGATGGGCAAACGCACATGATAGGGGAGCAGCGCAGGGTCCGCCAAGGTCCGTCCGACGGCCTCACTGCGAGAAGAAGTCCTTTTCAGGAGCGGGGCGTTCGGTAGAATGGGCTCATGTCCGTCGCCGCCCTCGCCCTGCGCTTGCTGTTGCTCGCCGGCCTCCCCGTGTGGGTGGGGTGCGCGGGCCTCGTGGACGCCTTTCTGTATTCCCCCGAGCGGACCCTCTCCGGGTCTCCCGGGGCCATCGGTCTCGCGTACGAGGACCTGCGGATCCTCACCGAGGACGGCCCGGACCTACACGGCTGGTGGGTCCCCGGGCAGACACCGGGTCCGGCCATCCTCTTCCTGCACGGCAACGCCGGCAACATCTCCCACCGCCTGGACATCCTGCGCCGGCTCCACGACCGCGTGGGCCTGGGGGTCCTCATCTTCGATTATCGGGGCTACGGCAAGAGCTCGGGATCCCCTTCGGAGGAAGGGCTCTACACCGACGCCCGGGCGGCCCGGGCGCTGCTGCGCGTCCGCGGGTGGGACCGGGAAGGGGTCATCCTCTACGGCCGCAGCCTCGGGGCCGCGGTGGCGCTTCATTCCGCAGTGGAAGACCCGCCCCTGGGGTGCGTCCTGGAAGCCCCCTTCACGTCCCTGGAAGATTTCGCCAGGCTCCACTACCCGCTGCTCTCCATCGTGGTCGCGCCCTGGGTGAGGGGCCGTTACCCCAACCTCGCCACGGTCCGGAGGCTCAACAGCCCCGTCCTCTTCCTGCACGGCGATCGGGACACGGTGGTCCCGATCGGGATGGGGTGGCGCCTGTTCGACGCGGCTCCGGGGGAGAAGTGGTTCCGGACCCTCCGGGGGGCCGGCCACGACGACCCTGCCTTCGTGGGCGGAGAGGCTTACTGGGCGGCATGGGAGGAGTTCCTGAACCGCCTGGCAGGAGGCTAGGCGGCACGGCGCTGCGATCTTGCGACACCGGGCCGGTCCGATACCCGGCCGCCGCCGGGCAATCGATCGGGCCCTTCCAGAGGCCCACGTATACCCCCGCGGCCGGAGACGGCCTGCCCGCCTCCCCCGCGGGGCTGAAGTCGAGCCGTCGGCCCACTCCCGTGGCCAGGCCCCCGTCCGCGGGTGCGGCCCGGGGACGCCGCGGAGCCGGGAAGTCAGTGGGTCTCTTGCACGAATCGGGCGATGAGGTCCGCCGCCGCGCGTTCCAGATTCAGGAAGTACACCGCCACGCGGTACTCCCTCACCCCCACGGTCTCGGTCGGAGGCTCCACCCGGACCACCACCCCCTCGCACTCCACGGTCGCCGCGTCGCGGGTCGCGAAGGGAAGCTCCACGGCCACCTTCAACTTCGCAAAGGGCGCCACGTAGCGCGGGCTCTTGCAGTACAGGCCCCGCGTGGAGATGTTGATCGACTCCGCCCTGAGCCCCTCGGCACTGTCGTGCCCGACTCGCAGCGGCAGCCTGCGGTCGTACCGGGGCTCCCGGCGGCGCTCAGGCTCTTTCGGGCCCCCTTCCCGTTTTTCCATCCTTCCCCTCCTTCTCGGATCCTCGGCGCTCCTAACCCGCTGCCGGGGGCTGTCCCCGTGCTCCCGGGTATTCCCGAATCAAGCGGTACGTGGTATCCCGTTGGGCGGCTCGGAAGCCCGCGTCGTGGATCAGTTCCACGAGCCGCTCCCGATCCAGCCGAAACCGGACCCCTGCCGCCGCCACCACGTTCTCCTCGAGCATCGTGGACCCCAGGTCGTTTGCTCCGAAACGCAGTGCCACCTGGGCCACCTTTTCCCCTTGGGTCACCCAGGATGCCTGCACATTGGGTATGTTGTCGAGCACCAAGCGGGAGAGGGCGAGGACCCGAAGGTACCGCACCGCTCCGGCGGGCCGGCCGCCGGTCTCGCGGCCGAGCTCGGTGTGGGAGGGTTGGAATGTCCAGGGGATGAAGGCGGTGAAGCCCCCCGTCCGTTCCTGGAGCTCCCTCACCCGCAGGAGGTGCTCCACCAAGTCCTCGTCGCTCTCGGTGGATCCGAACATGAGGGTGGCCGTGGTGGGCATGCCCTGGCGGTGGGCTGCCTCCATCACCCCGGCCCACTCCCGCCAGCCGATCTTGTTCGGACTGATCTCCCGGCGCACCCGGTCCACCAGCACCTCGGCCCCCCCGCCGGGGATCGAGTCCAGGCCGGCCCCATGGAGCCGTTCCAGAACCTCTTGGACCGGCAGGCCGGAGAGCCGGGCCAGATGCACGATCTCCGCCGGGGAGAGGCTGTGGTTCTGCACCCCGGGGAAGGACCGTTTCATCTCCCGGAAGAGCTCCTCGAACCACTCCAGAGGCAACTCGGGGTGGAGCCCCCCCTGCATCAGCACCTGCGTGCCCCCGCGATCGACGAGCTCCTGAACCTTCGCCAGGATCTCCCCCCGGGTGAGGACGTACCCCTCGGGATCTCCCGGGACGCGGTAGAAGGCGCAAAATCGGCACTGACACGTGCACACGTTGGTGTAGTTGACGTTTCGGTCCACCACGAAGGTGACGATCCCCTCCGGGTGCTGCTCCCAGCGCACCGCGTCCGCCCGCCGACCCAGGGAGAGAAGCTCCTCCTCGCGCAAGAGATGCAGGGCCTCCTCCCGGCCGAGCCGGGCGACGATCGAGCAGGGGCTCACCCCCGCCTCCTGGCCCCCCACCGATCCGCTCCCCTCACTCCTCACTCCTCCTCACTCCTCGTCACCCCTCACTCTTCACTCTTCACTCTTCACTCTTCACCCGTCACCCGTCACCTCCCGATACAGCGTGTCCCGTTCCATGGGCACCTTGCCCGCCTCTCGGATCAAAGCGACGAGCTCGTCCCTGCCCATGGCCTCCCGACTCGTCGCACCGGCGTCGTGAGCGATCTTCTCCTCGACCACGGTACCGTCGAGATCGTCCACCCCGAAGTGGAGGCTCACCTGGGCAATCTTGTCCCCCAGCATGACCCAGTAGGCCTTCACGTGATCGAAGTTGTCCAGGTACAGGCGGCCGGCCGCCAGGGTCTTGAGGTCGTCGAACCCGGTTGTCGACGCCCCCTTGGCCAGATCCGAGTTGCGGGGCTGGAAGGCCAGGGGGATGAAGGCCTGGAAACCTCCCGTGCGGTCCTGCAGACCGCGCAGGAGGCGCAGGTGCTCCACCCGGTCGGCGGGGGTTTCCACGTGGCCGTAGAGCATCGTGGCGTTGGCCCGCAACCCCAACCGGTGGGCGGTCTCGATCACCTCGAGCCAGCGCCGGCCCGAGATCTTCTCGGGGCAGATCCTGCGCCGGGTCTCCTCCGCCAGGATCTCGGCGCCGCCCCCGGGGAGGCTGCCCAACCCCGCCTCGGCCAGGGCCGCCAGCACCTCTCCCACGGACGTGCCGGAGAGACGGGCCAAGTGGTCGACCTCCACGGCCGTGAACCCTTTCAGGTGGAGCCCCGGATGGCGCTTCCGGATCTCCCGCAGCACGTCCAGGTACCACTCCAGGGGCAGGTCCGGGTGGAGCCCGCCCACCATGTGGACCTCGGTCGCCCCGGCTGCGTCGGCCTCGGCGGCCCGCGCCAAGACCTCCTCGCCCGTGAGGGTGTAGGCGCCCTCCTCGCCGGCACTGCGGCTGAACGCGCAGAAGCGGCAGCGGTTCACGCAGACGTTGGTCGGGTTGATGTGGCGGTTGGCGTTGTAGAAGACCCGGTCGCCGTTCTTCCGGCGGTTGGCCAGGCTCGCGAGCTCGCCCACCGCGAGGAGGTCGTCGCTCGTCAGAAGCTCCATCGCGTCCGCCTCGTTCAAGCGCTCTCCCGCCTCGACCTTCCGCCCCACCGCCCGGAGGGACCCGAATCCGGTCATAGGCCCACGTCCAGGAGAGTTGCGGCGAAGACCACGATGCTGATCACACCGTTCATGGAGAAGAAGGCCGCGTCGAGCCGCGAGAGATCCCTGGGGGTCAGGAGGGCGTGCTCATAGAGGAGGAGCACGGCCACGGCGGCGACCCCGAGGGCGTACCACAGCCCGAGGCCGAAGAGGGGGATCTGGAGGGCCAGCAAGGCCACCACTAGGGCGTGGAGCCTGCCGGCGAGCTTCAGGGCCCTTCCCCGCCCCCAGCGCTGGGGCACGCTGTGAAGCCCCGCGCGCCGATCGAAATCCTCATCCTGGAGCGCGTAGAGGATGTCGAAGCCGGCCACCCAGAGGAGCACCGCGAAGCCCAGGGGAACGATCCGCCAGCTCCACTCGCCGGTCACCGCGATCCAGGCGCCCAGCGGCGCCGCCGCCAGGGCGAGCCCCAGCAGATAGTGACACAGCACCGTGAACCGCTTGGCGTAGGGGTAGAGGAAGATCACCCCGAGCGCCAGGGGCGAGAGCCGCAAACACAGGGGGTTGAGAGCCCACGCGGCGAGGAGCAGCAGCGCGCACCCCCCCAGCGTAAGCCCCCAGGCCTCTCCGCTCGAGACCCTCCCCGCGGGAAGGTGCCGGTCGGCGGTCCGGGGGTTCCGGGCATCGATGCGGGCGTCGGCGATCCGATTCCACGCCATGGCCGCGGTGCGGGCCCCCACCATGGCCACCACGATCCAGAAG
>CAZYJP010000040.1:0-11451 GCA_964647795.1 uncultured Thermodesulfobacteriota bacterium | reverse complement strand
CGGCGGCGGGCCCGCTCTTCGTCCGAAGCGGTGAGGAACACCTTCAGGAGGGCGTCAGGAAAGACCACCGTTCCGATGTCGCGTCCTTCCAGGACCGAGGGGGCAGCCTCGCCGAGCCGGCGCTGGTACCTGGCCATGGCATCCCGCACGGGCTTGCGCGCCGAGACCCGGGAGGCGAGGTCACTGACCCGATGCTCCCGGATCGTTCCGCTCACGTCCTCCCCGTCGAGGAGCACTCGCTGCGCGCCGTCGTCCGCGAAGCCGAGCTCCAACTCGGTCTCGCGGCAGAGGCGTTCCAACCCGGCGTCGTCGTCGAGGGAGACCCCGAGGCGGTCGGCCTTGAGGCCGATGCAGCGGTACATCGCACCGGTATCGATGTGATTCCATCCCAGACGTTCGGCAAGCCTGCGGGCCACCGTGCTCTTGCCGGCCCCGGAAGGGCCGTCGATGGCGACCACGTGCGGTACCCCTCCCCCACCTCTGGATTCTGGACCGCCGGGACGTCCATCCGCTTCCGAGTCCTCTCCGAGGAGGAGATCCTCCCCCAGGCACGCAGTGACCGCGTCCCACAACTCGCGGCGCCCCTCACCGGTTCGGGAGGAGGTCAAGAGCAGGCTCGCCGACGGGACTCCAAGGGCCTTCCCGATAGCGCTCAGCCGCTCGGCGCGGCGCCCCCTGGACACCTTGTCTCCCTTCGTCACCACGGGGAATAGCCCCCGACCAGCGGTTCTCACCCACTGCGCGAAGGCGAGGTCCTGGGCCGAAGGATCGCGGCGGATGTCCAGCAGAAGGACCACTGCGCGCAGGTGCGGGGACTGCTCGAGGTACTCCCGGGTCCGGGAGGTCCACCGGAGCACGGCCGCCTGCGGTGCACGGGCGTAGCCGTAACCCGGCAGGTCGACGAGGGCAAAGCGTTCGTCGACCAGGAAGAAGTTCATCGCCTGGGTCCGGCCCGGAACCCCGGAGGTGCGGGCGAGACCCCGGCGGCCCAGGAGAAAGTTGACCAGGGACGACTTTCCCACGTTCGAGCGGCCCGCCACCGCCACTTGGGGCCACGGCACGCCACGGGCGTCCTCCCAGCGGGGGGCGCTCAAGAGGAATCGGGAGCTGGCGGCGCCTGCCGTCCGAGTTCCCATGGCGGTCTCCTTGCAGGAAGAAACGGGTGTTTCAGGGTAGGGAGAAGGCGCTGGGTTTTCAACTTGAATCTTGACATTTCTCCGAGTCTCTCGAAAGAATGAAACCCTCTCGTCCGCATGCTCCTCCTTCCCTGCGCCGAAAGGGCGGACGGCCTTCGCACCAAACGACAAGCGGAGCCTCACCCCGTGCGGGAGGAAGAAACCTCGTGCTCTTCCGGGCGGCCCGTCGGTGGGAGGAAGCACAGCCCCGGGATGCGGCGCGGACCGGGTGGAGGAGGAGGAGTGGGGTTGTCGGCGACGGGGGCCCGGATGGGGACGCGAGCCGTGTCCGAGCCGGCGCAGGCTTCTCCCGCTCGCCCCCCGCCGCACGTCAGCCTTCACCTGGCGACGATCCGTCTGTGAAAAGGGGGAGCCCTTGGAGCTCCAGGGCAATTTGAGGGATTTCAGCCTCCCTGACGTCATCCAGCTGGTCGGCTTCGGCCGGAAGACGGGGGTGTTGCAGCTGGCGGGGCCGGAGGGGGAGGCCACGCTCTTTTTCGAAGACGGAGACGTGATCCACGCCGAGGCGGGCGACCGTCGAGGGGAAGAAGCGGTGTTCGCCCTGTTTCGTGTGTCCCACGGTGATTTCCGGTTCCGGAACGGCGTGCCGGCCCCGCACCGGACGATCGCGATGGCCCCCACCAATCTGCTCATGGAGGCGGCACGACTCCTGGACGAGGCCACCCGAGACGCCGCGGCACCGGAGGGCCAGCCAGGCTGGGGTGCCCCCCCCGACGTCCTCGACAGGGCAGTCCCGGAGGGCGCCGACCCCGTGGACCCCCCGGCGGTGAAACGGCAGATTCGAGAACTGCTCGAACGGCGCCTCGGGCACGGAGCCAAGCGGCTACTTCAGGCGGTGGAACAATGCGGCGAGACGTCCGAGGACTTCCTGACACTGGCCGACCGGGTGGAGCGGTACGTCCACTTCTTTATCGACGAGGGGATTTCCGCCGCGGTCCGTCAGGAGATCCGCGACCTCGTCTCCGGCCCCTCCTCCTTCTGACCCTCCTCTGGGCCACGCTGCTCACCCCTGCGCTCGCGAGGGGGGCCCCGGGCTTGCCCGACGGGGCTTTCCCCGTGACGGACCTCGCCCCGGCCGCGGCGCTCCTCCGGCCCGAAAGGGATCCGACCGAGGCGGAGCACCAGGGGGCCCAGGGAATCGAGGCGCCCCCTGGCACCGAAGTGGAGGCGGACCTTCCCGGGGCATCACGGCCCCAACCCCGACCTGCGGCCGTGAGGGAATCGCTCCTCCCCACGCCGGCGCCGGACCCGAACCGACCCGATCTCCGGGACCCGGAGTCCCCGCAAGGGATGCAAGCCCGGGAACGGGCAGCAGCCATTGCAGAGGAAAAGGCCTACCTGCGGGCTCTGGCACGAAACGATGCGCCGGGGTATCGGGAGTTTCTCGACCAGTTCCCCACTTCTCTCCGCACACGCGAGGTGGAAGCCCGCCTGCGCGCAACGAAGAGGGGCCCGTGAAGCCCCCCAGGGGAAACACGGAACCGTCGGCGATGGGACGCCGAGCAACGCGTCCCGAACCACGGCCCGCCGAGCAAGTGGCGGCGTGGCGTCACCCCCTCCGTTGCGCCGGGACCTGCGCCCGAAGCCCCGAGGTGCCGCGGCCGGACCTCACCTCAAGGGCCTGAGGGTGCCCCGCTTCGAGACAGTGGTCATCGAGCCGAGAGGCGGCCACTACGTCGTGGCCCAGGGGAGCGAGGTCCTGCTGGCGATTCCTGTACCGGTCTTTCAGCGGTACGAGGCAGGTGCGGTGTTCCCCCCCTCCTGGGAAGCCCGGGAGGAGTCTCACCCCGTCCGCCGGCTCTTCTGGAATCCCGAAACCGCAGAATTCCTCATGGCCGGCCTCGACGCGCATCCGGCCCGAATGGTCGAGGGAGCCGGAAGCACCCCGTACCGGTCCTTCCTCCAAGGGTTCTGGGTGCCGGCCCCGCCCGTGCTCCTGCTGCGGCCCTACTGGAACCCGCCGGACCCCTACGATCCCTTCGACGCCGAGGCGCGCCTGCAGAGCTTCCACGCCCAGAGACGGTTCCTGAGGATTCTCGCCGGCCTCCTGCCCCCCGCCGGGTGGAGCGCCATACTCAACGCCACCGACCCCTACCTCGATGCCTTGGGCCTCGACGCGAAGGCAGCAGCACCCGACCCGGAGGACGTCCGCGAAATGTCCCTGACGCCGCCCGGCTCCCTGGAATCGAGCCAGGTGGCCGAGGCGCTGGAAATCCTGGCCACCGAACACGTGGGCCACCTCTTCCCGGTCCTGCGGGACGGGGTGCTCACGGGGGTCCACGCCCTGTACCTCCCCGCCCTGCACACCGCCCAGGCGCTCCTCGACCAGTTGGGCATCCACCACCAGGTGGGCCCGTACCGACCCCACTGAGGCCGGTCGTCGTGCGTCGTTGCTCGTCCCTCGCCGGGCCTCGGTGTTCCGCGGACAGAGGGTCCCACGCCCCTCACCGCACGGACAGGTACCCGCTCGCCAGCACCCGGAAGGGCACGCCCTGCCCGGGGCCAAGGGCCTCCACCTCGACCGCGAACTCCCCGCCGAGAGGAACAGCCGTCCCCAGCCGGAGAGACATGCCATGCCGGGAGTCCAGCACGGCGAGGGGGAGGGCGTCCGCACCCGGGGCCAAGACCACAACACCGGCCACCGCATCGGCCGACGCCAGCACTCTGAGCCGAAGCACGGCGTCCGTCCGGGCATCGAGAGTCAGGTCGGAGAGGTGGAAGATCTGGCCCTCCGGGGCGCGAAGGGTCCGGCGCACCCGGGTGTCCTTGGAGGTGAAGGAGCCCTGGACCCCAAAGACGGCAAAGGTGCGGTTCCCGGCGGGGGCCGCGGAAGCGGCTGGATTGACCACCCAAACCTGCACCGGCCGCTCGTCGTCGACCCGCACCGTGCCCTCCACCTCAAGCCGGGTCGGCGCCTCCGGGAAGTTGACCACCTCCACCGCCAGCCTCTCCTCCGCGCGCAACTCCACCTCGCCCCGAATCTCCACGGGCCCCTCCACCCCCCCGACCACCCGCACGTCCTGGACCGCCGGGAGGTTCTGGACCGCCACCCGGCCCTCAACGGGCTCCGTCAGGTGCACCGGGGCCGAGGAAGGCTCTCCCGGCCGGTCGATCCGATACTCCTGCGCCTCAGCGGCTCCCGCAGCGATCAGGAGCACACAGACCCCCACCACACTCCGCATCGGTTGCCTCCTTTTCCCGCCGCCCGGCAGCCTTCCGCGGGCGCGTCCTTGACCACCCCTGCGACCTGCTGATAGCGTTTCCCCGGCACCGCCCCGTACCACCCGCCGAGACCGGCGGACGAGGAGGAACCGTGTACCACTGGAACCAGTATCCTACCCGATACGTCGGAGACGCCAACCCCCATCGCAAGAAGCACGTGCACGACCTCCGCAACGAACAGCTCAGCTGCACTCTCCATGCGGTCGAGTGGGCAGCAAATGCGGTGCCCTTTGCAACGCGCCAGGAGGCATATTCCGCAGGATACACCCCCTGCCTGTTCTGCCTCCCCTACGAAAAGGGCGCCGACTGACACCGTCCCCCCGTCCCCGTATGAGGTGCCCCATCGACCGGACGCTCCTGAAGGGCCACTTCCTGGTGGCCATGCCGCAACTGAAGGACCCCAACTTCGAACAGACCGTGGTACTCCTGTGCGAACACGGAGACGACGGGGCGCTCGGCGTGGTGGTCAACCGCCCCACGCCGTTCACCCTCGGTGACATCTACGACGGGCAGGAGATCGAAGGAAGCGGGGGGAGTGGCGAGCCGGTCCACTTCGGGGGGCCGGTCCAGCCCGAGATGGGGTTCGTTCTCTACGAGGGCAGGGAATACGAAGGCTCCCTCCCGGCCGTGGGGGAGGTGCGCCTGGGAACGTCCTTGGAGATCCTCCGCGACATCGCCGCGGAGCGAGGCCCCCTGCGGTTCCTCTTCTGTCTGGGCTACGCCGGTTGGGCGCCCGACCAGTTGGAACACGAACTGGCGCGCAACGACTGGCTCGTGGTCCCGGCGACGGCGGACCTCCTCTTCCGGGTTCCGGCGGAGAAGCGCTGGGAACAGGCCATCCGCGCCCTGGGGATCGAACCGGGGATGCTCAGCGGGGGGTTCGGGACCGCGTGAGGACCCGACCTCCCCGGGTCAATCAACGGTGTGCACCGCCAACGCCTGACCCGGCCGGATGATGCTCCGGGGGGTCAGCTCGTTCCATGCCAGCAGGTCGGCGAGCGGCACACCATGGCGCCGGGCGATGGCCGAGAGGGTGTCCCCCGCGCGGACCTCGTAGTAGACCGTCCTCGGCTCCGGGTTCGCACGTTCCCACCGGGCAAGCGCCCGGCTGAAACCGGTCTGGGAGGAAGCGGGCAGCATCACCCGGTGTTCCCCGCGGGGCAGCTCGCGCCCCAGAACGGCAGGGTTGAGCTCGAGAAACCGCCGGTAGGACACCCCGGCAGCTTCCGCGACCGCAGCCACCGGCATTGCCTGGCGCTGTACCTCCACCATGACCTCGGTCAGGTGCTCCGCCACGTATCGGCGGGCCCCATCGAGTTGGATGCCGTACGCCGCGGGGTCTTCCATGACCAATTTGGCTGCGATCACGCGGAAGACATAGCGCTCCGTCTCCCGAGGCAATCTCAGCCCGTAGTAGTCCGTCTGCCCTTGGGCCGCCATCGCCTGGGCGACCCGGGCCCTCCCCGCATTGTAGGCGGCCAGAGCCGCCGCCCAGGAGCCGAAGTACTCCCTCAGTTCCGCCAGGTGATCCAAGGCCGCCCGGGTGGCCTCCCCCCAGTCGCGGCGCTCGTCCCTCCATGAGGACCGAGCGAGGCCGTAAGCGGAACCGGTTCCTCCCATGAATTGCCACGGGCCCGTAGCCCCGGCCGAGCTCACCGCGTCAGCGCGCAGGTTGCTCTCCACCACGGCTACATACTTGAGATCTTCGGGCAACCCGCGATCGCGAAGCGCCTGCTCGATCATCGGGAAGAACCGAGGACTTCGCTTGAACCACAGGGCCGTGCTGACGGGACTGCCGAGAGTCACCACCAGTTCCAGGTCCACCCGCTCGAGCACGTCCTCGTGGTCCAGAGGCACCGGCTCTCCGCACAGGGTCACGGACCCCGGAACCGGGAGCGACAACAGGTGGCTCACCCAGGCCCCCCCCTCGGCAGCGCAGACCGCAGCCGGGCAGAGGAGCAGCAATCCGATCACCGCAAGGACCCGCATGGTCTCACCTCATGGAGTTGGGTTCCCTGATTCGATCGTCACACAGGCTCCCAAGCTTTACCCCCAATCGCACCTCGACCCCGCGCACCCCAAAAGGCTCTTACGGGAAACGGCCGGGTGGGTCCGAGCGCCGAGGCGGGCGGCTGTTCGCCCCAACAGCCCTTTGGAAAAGCGGTTTTTCCGCCAAAGGTTCCGGGAGGCTCGATGGGGGGCACGCTTCACACGGTCCGACATCGTCTGCGGAGTGGGCACGCCCACCGGCCGTCCCTGCACGGGAGGACCCGATCATTCCCCGAATAAAAAAAGGCGGGACCCATGGGTCCCGCCCCCGTTGCCTCGTTTCCGACGTTCGCCGGCTCAGTAGGTGCGCCGCCGATTGAAGCAGTCCCGACAGTACACGGGGCGGTCCTGGCTGGGCCGGAACGGGACCTGGGTCTGCTGTCCGCACTCGTCGCACTTGACGTCGAAGAGCTCCCTCTGGGGCCGAGACCCCCCGTAGGAGTTCCCACCGCCGCTGCCCTCGCTGCGGCCACCCTTGCGGCGCTGACGGCAGGGCTTGCAGCGCGTGGGTTCGTTGGTGAACCCCTTGGCGGCATAAAACTCCTGCTCGCCGGCCGTGAACACGAAGTCCTCTCCGCAGTCGATGCAGCTGATGTTCTTGTCCTGATGCATGGTCCCCGTCCGATCCCTTTCCCTCATCCAACCCGGCCGGCGAGCCCCATGCCCGGCGACCATCCCCCCCTTCCGGGCAGAGACGAACGGCAGTTTACCATAAAGAACACTCGACAAAAGGGCTTTTTTCGGTTGCCCCGGGGAAAAGGTCGGGCGTACCCGCCCGCCCCGGCTCGCCCTCCCGGCGCGAGCCGGGCCGTTCCTGCCAGAGGATCCGGCGGAGGGGATCAGGAGGGCTCGGCCACGAAGACTCTGTGGATGTGCAAGGGGGGCACCCGGTGGACCTCGAGGAGCCGAAGGCCCGCCCCCTGAAGCACACCCCCCACGTCCAGGTCGGTGCAGAAGCCGATCCGCTCCATCCAGGGGGACAGCCGCGACTTGACCGCCCCGTAGTAGCCACCCTCGCGGGTGTTGCTCACGACGATCACCCGTCCCCCGGGACGGCAGAGGCGGCGCATCTCGCTGCAGAGGCGCTCGGGGTCTCCCACGGTGGTCACCACGTAGGGCGCCACGACCGCGTCGAAGGACGCATCCGGGTACTCGAGGCACGTGGCATCGGCACAGCGCAAGTCGATTCGCGTGCCGTTACCCTCCACCAGGGCCCGCCACCTGGCCTTGCGAAGCATTTCGCGGCAGATGTCCACCCCCACCACGTGGCATCCGGAAGGGTAGTGGCGCAGTCCGAGCCCGGTGCCGACCCCCATCTCGAGAACCCGCTCACCGGTACGAATGAGCCGCACCGCGTCCCTCCGGCCGCGCTCGAGAACCAGGCCGAAAACCCAGTCGTAGGCCGGAGCCAGGGAAGCATAAAAGCGATTGGAGTAGTCTTGATCCACAGCCCTCTCCCGGACGAGCGAACGGCGTCAGTCTATCCTTCCCCGTCCGGATGTCAACCTCACCTTGAGCATTCCCGAGGCACCCGGCATAATCCCGCCCCTCATGGACTACCCCCACCGCACTCCCCCACCGCTTCGAATCCGAGGAGCCCGGCAGAACAACCTGACGGGCTTCGACCTCGACATCCCCCACGACCGGGTGGTGGCGATCACCGGCGTCTCGGGCTCGGGCAAGTCGAGTCTCGCCTTCGACACCGTCTTCGCCGAAGGTCAGTGGCGGTTTCTGGAGTCGCTGCCGAGCTACGCACGCCTGCTGCTGGAAAAGATGCCCCGCCCGCTCGTCGAATACCTCGAAAACGTGCGGCCCGCCGTGGCCCTGGCTCAGCGCAACGCCGTGCGCTCGTCGCGCTCCACCGTGGGCACGGCCACCGAGCTCTATGACCTGTTCCGCCTCCTCTTCGCCACCGCCGGCACCGTCCACTGCCCCGAGTGCGGCAGCCCCGTCCGGGCCTGGACCTCCCAGGGTGCGGCCCGGGAAGTCCGGCAACGCCACCCGAAGGGCCGGGTGGACGTCGAGATCTCCCTGGAACGACTGGGGTGGCTCACCCCCGACGGATGGGCTCGGGAGCTTCAGTCTCGAGGCTTCGCACGGGTACGGCTCGCCGATGCGCTCCGCCGTCTGGATGACCCCGATCTCCCCGACAGACCCCCCCGGGACGCCGTGCTGGTGCTCCACCGGGTACGCTCGGAGCGGTCGGAGGATCTGGCCCGGGCCCTGGACGAGGCCTTCCAGCTCTCCGACGGGGTCGCCCGGATCCGGCCCGAGACCGGAGCCTGCCTGACCTTCGGAACTCGCCGCCGCTGCCACGCCTGCGACCGGGATCTGCCCGAACCGCGTCCGGTTCTCTTCAGCTTCAACCACGCGTTGGGGGCCTGCCCCACCTGCACCGGCTTCGGAGCGGTTCTGGAGTGGGACGAGGCCAAGGTCGTCCCCGACCCCGGAAGGTCTCTGGCCGGGGGGGCCATCGCCCCCTGGGAGAGCCCGTCCAGCCACTGGTGGAAGGAACAACTGGAAGACCACGGCCCGGCCGAAGGCGTGCCCCTCGACGTTCCCTGGTCCGATCTGGACCCGGTCGCCCGCCAGAAGATCTGGAAGGGCTCGGGACCTCTGGAAGGCATCCAGGCTTTCTTCGAGTACCTGGAGGGCAAGCGCTACAAGATGCACGTGCGCGTCTTCCTGGCCCGCTACCGAGTGCCCCGCCTGTGCCCGGCATGCCGCGGAGCCCGCCTGCGGCCGGAGGCCCTGAGGGTCACGGTCGGCGGACGCTCCATCGCCGACGCCAGCGCCATGGATCTCCGGCAGTTGGCCCGGTGGGCGGCGGCCCTCGGACCAGAGCTCGGAGACCGCTCCCTCGAGATCCTGTGGCGCATCGAAGACAAGCTCGCCACTCTCCTCCGGCTGGGTCTGCACTACCTGACCATGGATCGGGCCGCCCGCACCCTGTCCGGCGGAGAGGCCCAGCGGGCGAGCCTGGCCCTGCAGCTCCAAAACCGCCTGGCCGGAACGATGTACGTCCTCGACGAGCCCACGGTAGGGCTCCATCCCCAGGACGTGGACGTCCTGACCGAAGTGCTGGAGGAGCTGGCCCGGCGGGGCAACACCGTGGTCGCCGTGGAGCACGACCTGGCCTTTATCCGCCGTGCCGACCACGCGGTGGAGCTCGGCCCCGGAGGGGGGAGCAGAGGCGGAAGGATCCTCTACCAGGGCAGCCCCCGAGGGTTGGTGGGTGCGCCCACCCCGACCGGAATCCACCTTGCTCGGCGAGGCGCCCCGCGCCGCCTGCGCCCGGTGCGGGGGGCGAAGGGCCACCTGGTGCTGCAGGGCTGCCGGCTTCACAACCTGCGCGCGATCGAGGCCGTCTTTCCCCTCGGCACCCTCACCTGCGTGACGGGGGTGTCGGGTTCGGGGAAGTCGAGCCTGGTGTCCGGGACACTGGTGGCTGCTGCCGCGTCCCGAGGGCAGCGAGGGGCAGTGGATTCCGCGGCCGCCCGCGGTGCCCCCTTCCCCAAGGCGGTGCGGGAGGTGGATCAGTCCCCCATGGGGCGCACCCCACGCTCGATCCCTCTGACCTATCTCGGCGCGTACACCGCGGTGCGGGACGCCTTCGCAGGGCACCCGTCAAGCCTCCGCCTCGGGCTCGGTCCCGGTCACTTCTCCTTCAACGTGGCCGGAGGCCGGTGCGAGCGGTGCAAGGGCACGGGCTTCGAGCGGTTGGAGATGCTCTTCCTCGAAGACGTCCAGATCCCGTGCGACGAGTGCGGCGGGCGGCGGTTCCGACCCGAAGTGCTCGCGGTTCGCTTCCGGGGACGATCCATCCACGAGGCCCTGAGGCTCACCGTGGACGAGGGGCTGGAGTTCTTCGCCGGGATCGAGGGCGTCACCAAACCCCTGGAGGTCCTCGCGGAGATGGGGCTGGGCTACCTCGTCCTGGGCCAGCCGGCCACCACCCTCTCGGGAGGCGAATCCCAGCGCCTCAAGGTGGCCGCCGAGCTCCTGGGACGAACCTCCCGGGACGTTCTGTACGTCCTCGACGAACCGACCACCGGCCTCCACCCGGAGGACGTGGTGCGCCTCGCGGCCGTGCTCCACCGCCTCGTCGACCAGGGCAACTCCGTCGTGGTAGTGGAGCACAACCTGGACCTCGTCGCCCAGGCGGACTGGGTCATCGACCTGGGCCCCGGGGGCGGCGGCGACGGGGGCGCCGTCGTGGATGCTGGGACGCCGGAGGAGGTGGGCGCCCGGGCTCTCGGACCCACCGGCCGCTACCTGAGGGAATGGCTGAAAGGACGGGAACGGTGACCGACGCAGTCGGGCGGTCTGCGCTTCACGTGATCCTGGTAAACCCCGAGATCCCTCCAAACACCGGCAACGTGGCTCGGCTGTGCGCCGCAACCGGGACCCCCCTGCACCTGGTACACCCCCTCGGCTTCTCCACGGACGATCGCTATCTCAAGCGGGCGGGGCTCGACTACTGGGCGCAGGTGGACGTACGCCACCACTCGGGCCTCGCAGAGGCCCTGGACGCCTCGGGGGACGGCCCGGTGTTCTACTACTCGGCGCGGAGCGGGCGGCCCTACGACCAAGCGCCTTACTGCCCAGGAGCGCGGCTGGTGTTCGGGCCCGAGACCCGCGGACTGCCCCCGGAGCTCCTCGCCGCCCACCCCGGGCAGTGCTACCGGATCCCCATCTGGAGCGCGGTGCGCAGCCTCAACCTCTCCACGGCGGTCGGGATCGCGGTCTACGAGGGGTACCGGCAGCTCGGGGCATGGTAACCCGGGTTCCCCCGGCCCGGCGGCATCCCGTGGCGGTGCATCCTGGCTGAGCCGTTCCTCGGACCTTCGGCCTCGCGGCCCGCGGGCTTCCCACCACCCGGCTCTCGCCCGGCGGCGGCTTACGGGAGCGGTCAGGAACCAGGGCCAGCGGACAGCGTCGTCAGGGCAGCCCGGCCCCGCAGAATGCGCCGGACCGCGGTGGC
>CAZYJP010000039.1:0-11639 GCA_964647795.1 uncultured Thermodesulfobacteriota bacterium | reverse complement strand
CGGCGACGTGCTGCTGCGGGCGGGTGAGCATGGCCATCGCCCTGCCGCTCCAACGGGCGGCGCGCCGACAGGGAAACACGGTCTTTCTCGACGAGAGCTTCGCCCCGTACGCAGACCCGTGGGCCTACCTGTCCTCGGTGGCGAGGATCACCTCCTCGCAGGTCTCGCGGATCGTCGCGGGCGCCTCCCTTGACAGCGTGTTTGTCCCCCAATATGCTTACACGTGTAACGATATCACCTACCACAATTCGGCGCCGGTGCTGGCTGCCGGCTTTCGGTTGTGTACATGGCTCACTCAAGGCCGATCGCCATCCGGAGAGGCCCATGGGCGGCCCGCCCTGCTTCCGGTGCGCGAATCCCAAGGGAGAGGAGACGCGACATGCCGTTCCCAAACATGATGTCACCGGCAACGATCGGCAACTTGACCGTGCCCAACCGGATCATGCGGACATCTCAGGTGTCCGGATTGGCGACCGAAGACGGGCACGTCACGCCGGAGCTCAAGGCCAGGTACCAGCGCGAAGCGCGCGGCGGAGTCGGCGCGCTGGTCATCGAGGCGGCGGTAGTGGTGCCCTCGCGGAGCTCGTTCAACCTGCGCATCAGCGACGACAGCTTCGTCCCCGAGCTGCGGGACCTGGTCGACGCCGTCCGGGAGGTCCGGGCAGACGGAACGATCGGCCTCCAGATCATGCACTTCCTCAAGCTCTCGAAGAGCGGGTGGCGCCAGCGGGTGACCGATTTCCAGCAGGGGGACCTGCCGGTCATCGTGGATCAGCACGTGCAGGCGGCTCGACGGGCCGTGGAGGCGGGCTTCGACTTCATCGAGCTCCACATGGCCCATGCCTACACACTCTCCTCGTTTCTGTCCCTGTCCAATGGCCGGACCGACGAGTACGGCGGCTCCCTGAAGAATCGGATGAAGCTGCCCGTCCAGGTCTACGAGGCGGTCAGGAAGCAAGTGGGGCCAGACTATCCCCTGGGCGTGAGGATCAACGGCGAGGACTTCACGCTGAAGGGCACGACGCTGCTCCAAAGCGTCCCCATCGCCCGGAAACTGGCGGAGCTGGGCGCCGCCTATATCAGTGTTTCCGCCGGCAGCCGGTTCGAAGACGCGCCGACTCCTCCCCCGGACACTGCGCCGGATCCCATGTCGGGTTACAGCGGGCACCGGATGAGTCCGGACTGGTCGTTCCCGGACATGACCCACGTCTACTTGGCTGAGGTGATTCGAGCCGAAGTCGGCAGAGCCGGATACGACGTCCCAATCGTGACGGCGGGCAAGATCCGCACGCCCAAGCAGGGCGAGCAGATTCTGGCCCAGGGCAAGGCCGACATGATCGGCCTGTGCCGCGCGCTGCTGTGCGACCCCGACTGGCCGCTGAAAGCCAAGGAGGATCGGGCGAACGAGGTGGTCCTCTGCAGCGCCTGCAACTGGTGCCTGGAGGCGGACTCCCGGTACGAGAAGGTGAACTGCTCCCGGTGGCCCGAGGGAGAGATCGTCGCCCCTACGCCATGGCTTCGCAAGGACTCCCGGCCGAGCGCGTTGGCGCGGGAGGCCGAAGGGGCTCAGGAGTCCTGATTTTCGCCACCGCTGAGAGGAGACTTGCCATGGGCATGCAGAAGGTCGGGGTATTGGGTTTGGGACAGATGGGGGCGGGCATCGTGCAGGTCTTTGCGAGTGCCGGCTATGACGTTATCGGCGTGAGCCGCAGTGAGGACCGGATTCAGAAGTGCGTTCGGTCGGTGGACAAGCGGCTTTCGAGCAGCGTCGAAAAGGGAAAGATGACCCAGGCTGCGAAGGACGAGATCATGGGTCGGATCCGGACCGGCACGAGTCTCGCCGCTCTGAGCGACTGCGACTTGATCTTGGAGTCGATCCCGGAAGACCTTGAGCTCAAGAAGAGGGTCTTTGCCGAGTTGGACGGAGTCTGCAAGGCGGAGACCATTTTTGGCACCAATACGTCGGGGCTGAGCGTGACCGACATGGCTGCCGCCACCAAGCGGGGCGACCGGCTGTTGGGGATGCACTTTCACAACCCCGCGCCCGTCATGAGGCTTCTGGAATTGGTCCGGACGATCCTAACCAGCGACGAGACCATCGCCAAGGTTCGCGCGTTCGGCGAGACCCTGGGGAAGACCGTCGTGGTGGCCCCGGATGTGGGCGGCTTCATCGTCACTCGGCTCTTCACCCCGTTCCTCCTGGGCGCGATTCGCATGCTGGAGGCGGGGATCGCGACTCGGGACGAGATCGACATTTCGATGAAGATGGCGGTAAACCACCCGATGGGACCCCTCGAGGTGGTGGACTTCATCGGTCTGGATACCGAGCTCTCCATCGCCGAGAGTCTCTACGAGGAAACCAAGGACCCCAAGTACGCGCCGCCCCTCCTGCTCCGGAAGATGGTCACCGCCGGATGGCTGGGGCGCAAGGCGGGCAGGGGTTTCTACGAGTACAACAAGGGCTGACAGCGGAGGCTCGGCGGCAGCGGTGCAGATTGCGGGGCCGGGCCGCCCGCAGGCTCCTTTGAGTGAGAGGTGTGGCTATGGGCAGGGCGAGCACGCTCACCGACACGCACCGGATCCTCACCGACTGTACCCTGTGCTACCACAGCTGCGGGTGCCGGTGAGCCCCCACGGGTGGCCGGGGGAGCAAGAAGCCAATCTCTCACCGACACCACCTGCCGGGAGGAGATCCTGAGCTATCCCGACATGAAGTCTCTGCTGTGCTCCGTGCGTGCGGCGCAGTGAAGGGGAACGGGCCATGGGCGTCACGTTTCGCCAGGACGGGGCCGTCGGCTACGTAACCGTGGACAGGCCGGAGGCGCTGAACGCGCTGAACCGGGGGGTGCTGGCCGACCTCGAAGGGATTTTCCGCGACCTGGACCGGTCGCCGGAGGTTCGCGTGGTGGTCGTCACGGGCGCGGGGGAAAAGGCATTCATCGCCGGTGCCGACGTGAGGGAGATCCAGGAGGCCGGTGAGGCCAGGCATGAGCTCATCGACGACGGCAAGAGGATCCTGCGTTCGATCGGCAACTCGAGCAAGGTGGTCATCGCTGCGGTGAACGGGTATGCGCTGGGCGGCGGGTGCGAGCTGGCGCTGTTCTGCGACCTGCGAATCGCGGCGGAGCACGCGAAGTTCGGGTTTCCCGAGGCGAAGCTGGGAGTGATGCCCGGCTACGGCGGCACCCAGCTCCTACCCCGGCTCATTGGCCCGGCTCGGGCGAAGCACCTGCTGTTCACCGGGGAGATCGTGGGGGCCGATGCAGCGTATCGGTTGGGTCTGGTGGACAAGGTCTGTCCTTCGGGCACGTTGACCGACGAGACGGAGAAGCTCGCCCGGACGATCGCGGCCAACGGCCCGGTATCGTTGCGGTGCATCAAGACGGCCGTCGACGAAGGCTCGGCGCTTCCGCTGGCGGACGCATTGGCCGTGGAGTCGCGGGAATACCGAAAGGTGGCCAGGTCCCAGGACGCCGAAACGGGTCTCGCGGCCTTTCTGGAGCGGCGGCCACCGGCGTTTCAGGGGAAGTGAATCGTACTTTTCTGCCATTGCCGAGTATGGGTGATTCTTCGCGCGGCGAGGAGCGGTGCACGGGAGGAGCAGAGACCATGACGATGGCAGGATTCGTTCCCTACACCGCCGAAGCCGCCGCACGGTACGAAAAGCGCCGATGGTGGCTCGGCATGACCATGGGTGACACCCTCGACAAGGCCGCCGACCTCTATCCGGCCAAGGAGGCCCTGGTCGGGGCCGGCAAGCGGTACACCTACGGCGAGCTGCGGCTCCTCGCCGATCACTTCGCATTCAACCTGCTGCAACAGGGCCTCCGGCCCGGCGACCGCGTCCTGCTGCAGCTCCCCAATTGGCCGGAATTCGTCATCGCCTACTACGGGCTCCAAAAGGCCGGCCTCGTGCCGGTTCTCCTGACCGTCAATCACACCGCCCGGGAAGTCACCCACCTGGCAAGCCTCACCGAGCCCCGGGGCTGGATCCTGCCTTCCAGGTACCGGAGTGTCGAGGACTACGGGACCCTCGTGAGCGAGGCCCGGCAGACCGCCGGCTCTCTGGCGACCATCGTGTACGTCGGCTCGGACCGCCGGCCCGACGGCCTCCGATTCGAGGATCTGCTCGCGACCGAGACCAGCTCTGCGGAGGTGGCGGCCGCCCTGGAGGTGGCCCGGCCCGACCCCGGCGACGTCTGTCAGCTCCTGCCCTCGGGCGGAACTACCGGCCTGCCCAAGTGCGCGCCGCGCACCCACAACGACTACCTGTGCAACGTGGAATACAAGTCCCGTGCCTGGAACGTCAATGTTACGGACACCAGCCTGGTGGCCACCACCGTGGGCCACAACCTGGCGCTCCTCGTGTGCGTGACGGGGCCGGTGTTCCACGCAGCCAAGATGGTTGTGGTGGATTCGAGCTACCCCGAGGACTTCTGCCGCGCCATCCAGGAAGAGAAGGTGACCTGTGCGGGGTTCGTGCCGACCCTGATGAGCCGGCTGGTGGGCTACGACCGACTGGGCGACTGGGATCTGTCTTCCCTGGAGAAAGTCTACGTGGGTGCCGCCAACAGCCCGCCGGACCTCGTGCGCAATGTCGAAACACGGCTCGGCTGTCGCTACATCAATGCGTTCGGCATGGTGGAAGGCCCCTGTTCCCAGACCCGGCCCACGGATTCTCTCAAGGTGCGCACCCAGACCATCGGGCATCCCGTCTGCCCCTACGACGATTTCCGCACCTTGGACGCGGAGGGCGGGTCCACGCCCGTGGGCGTCGAGGGCGAGCTCGCCGCCAGGGGACCGGGTGTCTTCACCGGCTACTTCCGCAACCCCCAGGCCAACCAGAAGGCCTTCACCCCGGACGGCTATTTCCGCACGGGTGACCTCGCCGTGATCGACACGGAGGGGCGGATACGGATCACCGGCCGGATCAAGGACATCATCATTCGGGGAGGAGAGAACATTGCAGCCCGGGACGTGGAGGACCTGATCTCTTCCCATCCGGCGGTGGAGTACGTGGCAGCCGTGGGGGTGCCCGATCCCCAGCTCGGTGAGCAGGTCGGTGCCTACATCGTAACCGCCAAGGGCGCCTCCCTCACCCACGACGATATTATCTCGCACATGCAGGGCCAAGGCGTGGCCAGAGCCCTCCTGCCGACCATGACGGAGTTCGTGGACCAGATCCCGCTCACCGCCGCGGGGAAGGCGGACAAGAAGGCCTTGCGGGCCGACATCGAGGCCCGGCGGGCGGGAAAACAGGGGCAGTCTGCCAGCTGAGCACACGGACAGGCCCTTGCGCACAGGTGGGCGGGGCTTCCGAATCGTCGCCGGCGCGACGCGGCACCCGAAAGGGTAGGGAACGTGGGCGCGAGAATCCAGGGTGTGACGGAAGAGGAGAGGCGTGCGCTCACGACGTATATCCGGTTCGTCCGGGCGGCGGAGTCGGTGACGACGCGCATCCACCGATGCCTGCCCCGGTTCGGGTTGACCTTCACGCAGTATGGAGCCCTCGAAGCCCTGTATCACCTGGGGCCGCTCTTTCAGCGAGAGCTCGCGAACAAACTGCTGAAGAGCCCGCGGAACATCACGATGGTCGTCGATAACCTGGAGAAGCGGGACCTGGTCCGTCGCCAGCGTGACGCCCAGGATCGCCGGTATATAGACGTGCACATCACCGACGAGGGCAAGGTCCTGTTCGAGCGCGTCTTCCCGAGTATTCGGTCCGGCATCCTGGAGGAGATGAATATCCTCTCGCCGGAGGAGCGCGAGCAGTTCGGCGCGCTGTGCCTGCGGCTGGGCAAACGAGTCTCACCGGGGAGGACCGGCGCTGTGCCGGAAGCCTAGGCGGAAGCCCAGGCAACGCAGCCCTGCGGCCGGCCGCGGCAAGGCCCCGACCACCTCATATGCCCCAAACCCCGTGGACGGTCGAAGACCGTCCTTCACCCCTGATATGGAGGACTCACCATGGGAAGATCCGTGAACCGCTCCCCCCGCCGACTCCCTCTGGTACGCTTCCTGCTGACGTCCCTGGTGCTCGTCTTCGCAGCGACGTCCGTGCAGGCTGCCACCGTTCGACTGGGCCACACCGTACCTCCCTCCCATGTCTGGCACAAGGTCGCCGAACGGTTCGCGACCAACCTCAAGGACAAGTCGGCGGGCAAGTTCGACGTCAGGGTCAGTCCGCTGTCCCGGCTCGGCAACGAAGTCCAGATGGTCGACATGATCCAGAGCGGGGCCATCGAGCTCTCGATCCTTCCGGCCGCGATGCTCGCCAACCGCGAAGAGTCCCTCCTGGGGTGGTTCCTGCCCTATCTCTTCGAGGATGTGGAGCAGGCGGGCGCGGCGGTCTCGCTGCCGGCGGCCAAGGCGATGTTGGAGAACCTGGCCCCCCACGGGATCACCGGACTTGGCTATCTCTTTGCGGGCATGCGCCACGTCCTGGCCGTCAAGCCGGTGGAGAGTGTCGACGACCTGAAGAACAAGAAGGTGCGCAGCTTCCCCAGCCCGATCTTCAATGACTGGTGGTCCGGAAACGGAGCAGCTCCGACGGCCCTGGCCCTGGGCGAGGTCGCGCCGTCACTGAGCACCGGCCTCCTGGACGCAGTCGACGTCGACCTGGATATCGTCGTCGGGCTCAAGTACTACCAGCAGGCTCGGTATCTCGCGCTGACCAACCACATGGCCTTCCCTGCGGTGATCATCGCTTCCAAGAAGTGGTGGGACGGGCTCTCGCCGGCTGACCAGGCCCTGATCAACGACGTCTATCACGAGGCGGAGGCGTGGGGCGTGGACACGCAGGCGAAGGCCGAAGTGTCCAACCTCGAGACCCTGAAGCAGGCGGGGGTGCAGGTCACCACCCTCTCCACCGACGAGCTCAGCGCCGTGGGCGAGGCCATTTCTAAAAAGTACGTGGCGGCGAACAAGCTGATTGCCCAGTTCCAGGAAGAGGTCAACGCGAGCAAGGTCACGAGGTAGGGCGCCGTCGCGCGGAGGCCATGTCGAGGTGGAGAGGGACCGATGCTTGTCTGGATCACGAAGCTCGACGGGTTCCTGGTCTGGCTGGAACGGCTGCTGCTTCAGATCATCAGCATCGCTCTCACGGTGATCCTGATGGTGCAGGTGATCCTGCGCTATGTGTTCAGCCGGCCCCTCTTCTGGGCCGAAGAAGTCGCCGTGCAGCTCCTGGTGTTCATGACGTTGTTCGGCCTGAGCCTGTTGATTCAGAAAAGGCAGCTGATCGCGATCGACATCCTCAGCGGCGTCCTTCGGGGACGAATCAAGGCCTTGGTTGACGTGCTTCTGTGCATCGTAGCCTTGGGCGTCATCGGGGTCGTGGCGAGGGAGGCCATCAAGTGGATTCTCCGCCCGGAGGTCCAGATGGAGCTCTCTCCCACGACCCAGCTGCCCATCTGGTACAACTACGCGGTCTTCCCGCTCGCTTTCGGCTTCATGCTGGTCCATCAGCTTACGGCCCTCGCGCTGACCTTGCGAAGGGCCATCCGAGGCGGTGACACATGATCACGGCTGCCGTGTTCGCGACCCTCCTCGTCCTCGGCTTGCCTGTCGTGTGGGTCCTGCTCGTCAGCGTCCTGCTCTTTCTCCACCTCGCGGATCTGTCCGTCCTTTACGGCACGGTGCCCATGCAATTCTATGGGGCCGTGGAGAAGAACGGTCTCCTGGCTATCCCCCTCTTCATGTTGGTGGGCGAAGTCATGAACCGGGCCGGTCTCACCCACAAGATTACCAACGCTGCCGATGTCGTCGTCGGCGGCTTTCGGGGTGGTCTCGCCTACGTCAATCTCCTCGCAAACGCGATGGCGGCGTCGATCCTGGGGTCTGCCGTCGCGCAGATCTCCGTGATGAGCAAGACCCTGATCCCCCAGATGACGGCCCGGGGGTACGACAAGGGATTTGCCGCTGCGGTCACCACCTCGGGGGGGCTCCTGGGGCCCATCATCCCCCCCTCGATGCTCATGATCATCTACGGGGTGGTGGCCTATCAGCCCATCGCGGCGCTCTTTGTCGCCGGCATCTTGCCGGGAGTGGTGATCCTGCTGTTCTTGGCCGCGGTCATCGCGATCGTGGGCTTCTTCGTCGAGCTCCCCCGGGAGGCCCGAAAACCGTGGGCCGACTCGAGGAAGCAGCTCCTGGCCGGCGCCCTGCCGGGGGTCATCCCCCTGGTTGTCATCGCCGGGATCGTGAGCGGCGCGATGACTCCGACGGAATCGGGTGCCGCCGCGGCGCTCGTCGCCCTGATCCTGGGGGTCTTCGTGTACCGGACGATTCGCGTCCGGGATATCCCGAAGATCTTCGAGTCGGTGGCGCTCTCCACCGCCGTCATCACCTGCCTCATCGGCGCCGCGACCGTGTTCGGGTGGGCTCTGGCGTTCGAGGGGGTACCCGACCGGCTGGTGGAGGCGATTACGGGCGCGACCCACAATCGGTGGGTGTTCCTGTTCATGGTGAACGCAATGATTCTCCTCCTGGGGATGTTCCTGGAGAGCATCAGTGTCATGATCGTGCTGGTGCCCATCCTGCTGCCGGCAGTACAGGAAATGGGCGTGGACCTGATCCACTTCGGTGTCATTGTCAGCGTTGGAACTGTGGTCGGATTGGTCACTCCGCCGGTTGGGCCTGGGATCTATATCGCGATGGTGGAGTCGAATGTGCCCTTGAGGCAGATTGTCCGCTGGAGTACGCCGTTCTTGGTCGCCATCGGCATCGCTATGGTAGTCATCAATGCTTTCCCGTTACTCTCCTTGTACTTACCGAGGCTATTTGGGCTCCTGTAGCTCAAACTTTCCCCGACATGGCCAACAGGCCTCGAGACGTCCGCAAAACGGTCAGACTCGGCAGCGGCCGGGCCCCCGCGATCCTGTCCTTTCCCGAGGGCTCGAAACCCCGCGCTATTGTCATCGTCCTGCCGGGGGGAGGTGTCCCGTACGACAAGAAATGGGCCGCACGGTGGCTTCCCCTGACCGGGTTTCCCGCCCTTCGGGCTTACGTGGATCTTCCCCTGCACGGCGAGCGGATGGTTCCCGATCTGCGGGAGAGGTACCGGCACGACCGGGTCAAGGCGTTCTTTGCGCCCGCGATCCTCGGGATGGCCGCGGAAATCCCGTCCGTGATCGACGATCTGCTGGCACTGGCCGAGAACCCGGGGATCGACAGGGTGGGCCTGTGCGGGTGGTCGATCGGCGGTCTGGCTGCTTTTCTGGCCGCCCTGGCCGAGGAAAGGGTCGGCGCCGTGGTGGGCTTCGCGATTCCGGGCGGGGGCACGCAGCACCTGCGGCTCGAGGGAATCCCGACAGGCGGGGAAGAGCTGGCACTGCTGACGGAGCTCGATCTCCTGCGGCGGGCCCCTGAGCTCTTTCCCAAACCCGTGCTCCTGATGCACGGACTTGGGGACACGTGGGTCAGCGCCGACTCGTCCCGCGTACTCCATGACCGCCTGCGGCCGATCTACGGGTCCGCACCCCACCGGCTGCGGTACGTGGAGTACCCGACGGCGCCCCACGATCCGCGTGCGGGAGCGCTCGCGGAGCAGGACGCCATCGCGGGGGAGGCCCGGCAGTGGCTGGAGAGCTACCTCCTTCGCACTCCGCATGGGGGCTAGCCGGCCGTTTCCCGGATGAGCCGAAAAACCTTCCATGCCGATCGCCGCGGCCGGCAGAGAATCGGATGAACGCTATGCGCACGAAAGAATGGTTCGATGACGACTCGTTCTGGCGGGAGTCCTACCCGTTCTTGTTTCCGGAGAGGCGTTTTGCCGAAGCGCATGAGCAGGTCGAAAAGGCGCTGGCTCTCACCAAGCCGGCGGGTACCTTGGCCCTCGACCTGTGCTGCGGCCCCGGCCGGTGCGCCGTCGACCTGGCACAAAGGGGCTTCGCGGTCACAGGAGTCGATAGAACCAGGTATCTGTTGGACAAGGCGCGGGCGCGAGCCGGAGCCGCAGGGGTCGAAATTCAGTGGGTGCAGCAGGACATGCGCGATTTCGTGCGTCCGGACACCTTTGATCTCGTCCTCAGCATGTTCACGTCTTTCGGGTATTTCGACAATAAGCGAGACGATATCACCGTCCTGGAGAACGTGTTCACCTCGCTTCGGCCCGGTGCCGCCTGCCTGATCGATGTGATGGGAAAGGAATGTCTGGCCCGAATTTTTCAGGCCACCAGCTCCGACCGTCTGCCGGACGGTACGACGGTGGTGCAGCGACACGAGATCTTCGATGAGTGGACCCGTGTTCGCAACGAGTTCCTCCTGATTCGGCAGGGCAGGGTGAAACACTTCACGTTTCAGCACAACGTCTATTCGGGACAGGAACTGCGGGATCGGATGGAGCAGGTCGGATTCGTCGCCGTGTCTCTCCATGGGAATCTGGATGGGGAGGAGTACGGTCTCAATGCCCAACGGCTGATTGCCGTCGGCCGCAGACCGGAGGCCTGACGTGGGTATCCGTGAGGGATGGACTGCGGCAACGGCTTCCGATGAAGGTGCGGAGGAGCTCGTGGCATCCGGCGGACCTGGCCGGGGCCGGCAAGACGCTCCCCGCTCGGGCGGGTCCGAAGGAGCTCCGTGTGCGTGGAATCCTCAGAGGCCGAGCTGCCGGCGGATGTCTTCGCGCAGCGCCCCCTTGTCGAGCTTGCCCGTCTTGGTGTGGGGCAGCTCGGATCGGAACTCGACCCGTTCGGGAAGGTGGAGCACGGCGGCCTTCCGGCTCTTCAGGAATGCGATGATGTCTTCGAAGCGCAGGCGGACGCCGGGCCGAAGCTGAACGTAAGCACACGCCCGTTCGCCCAGGTCGGGGTCCGGCATGGGGACCACGGCCACTGCGATCACGTCGGGGTGGCCGCTGATCAGCCGCTCGATCTCCGCGGAGCTGATGCTCTCACCCCCCCGGTTGATCATCTCCTTGGCACGCCCGGTCAGGGTGACGTACCCCCGCTCGTCGATCGTCGCCAGGTCGCCGGTGCGGAAGTAGCCGTCGGCCGTGAAGGCCAGGAGGTTCTCCTCCGGGCTCCGGTAGTATCCCGTGAAGATGCCGGGGCCCTTGATCACCAGCTCGCCGGGGGTGCCGGCCGGCAGGATCCTTCCGGCCGGGTCCACGACGCGGTAGCGGTCGTAGGGACAGGTGGGCTTGCCCACCGTGGCGCAGACGGTCTCGAGGTCGTCGCCGGAGCGGGTGATGGTGGTCTGGCCCTCGGTGCCCCCATAGCCGTTGTAGTAGGCGCAGTCGAGGTCGTTCCGGACGCCCCGGATCAGGTCGGGCAGGCTCGCCGCGCCCCCCGAATGCATCTTCGTCAGGGAGCCGAGGTCGAAGTCGCGGCGGTGCTCGTAGTGGAGCAGCCGATTGGCGAGCGTGGGGACCCAGACCGTCGCGGTGACCCGCTCCTCCTGGATCGTGCGGCACACGCTCCCCATGTCGGCGGAGTCGAGGAAGACGAGTCGGGCGTAGACGAAGACGCCGCCGAGGAACCCCTTCGTAAAGGTGAGGTCGTGACCAATCGGGCCGGCGAGCAGGCAGGTGTCGTCGCCGGTGTAGTCCCACGCCCGTGCGGCATACTCGGCGCCGCAGACCAGGCTGTTGTGGGTGCGCGGGACGACCTTCGGCAGCCCGGTGGTGCCGCCGGTGGGCGCCA
>CAZYJP010000038.1:0-12114 GCA_964647795.1 uncultured Thermodesulfobacteriota bacterium | reverse complement strand
CGCTGGGCCATCGAGATGGCGCTGGAGGCGGCGACGGAGGAGGGGGGCGAGGTCTACACCCACGGTCCCCTCATCCACAACCCCCAGGCACTGGAGGACCTGCGGGCGAAGGGCGTGGTCCCGCTCTCCCCCGGGCGCCCCGTCCCGCGCGGCACGGTGGTCGTGCGCGCCCACGGCATTCCCCCCGGCGAGATGGCACACCTCGAAGGGGAGGCCGCCCGGGTGGTGGACGCCACCTGCCCCAAAGTCTCCACGATCCAGAAGAAGATCGCCGAGTACAGCACCCGCGGCTACGCCGTGGTCATCGCCGGGGACGCCGATCACCCGGAGGTGGTCGGGCTCCTCGGCCACGCCGCAGGGGTCGCCCGGGTGGTGTCGCAGCCCGCGGACGTGGACGACCTCCCGGAGCTCGACCGGGTGCTCCTGGTGGCCCAGTCCACCCAGGACGAGGAGGTCTTCAACGACATACGAGACCGCCTGCTGGCCCGGTTCCCCAGGGCCAAGGCCCTGGCCACCATCTGCCAATCCACCCACCGCCGCCAGACCGAAGTGCGGGAGATGGCCGGGCATGTAGATGCCCTCATCGTCATCGGGGGGAAGAACTCCGCCAACACCCGCCGCCTGGCCGAGATCGCCGGCTCCCTGGGGGTCCCTTCGCACCACGTCGAGACCGCGGCCGAGCTGCCCCTCGACGAGTTGCACACCCTCTCCCGGGTGGGGGTGACGGCAGGGGCGTCCACGCCGGCCTCGATCATCGAGGAAGTAGTCCAGGCCCTCGCCCGCCTCTAACCTACAAACCACCTCGCCGCGTCGCAGCAGGACCCGGGTCGACCCTCGACCGTGATTTCATCCCCCGGGGTGATCGTAGTATAGGTCATGGGCCATTCAGAAGTGCCCCAGCAGCTCTGCCGGGGGCCTGACGAGGCCGGCCCAGGCCAGGCCGGCGATCAACACGGTGTACAGCGCGGATACGGCGAGGTCCTTTCCGAGCATCCGTCGCGTGTAGCGGCAGGGGGGCGTGCGGCACAGGGCTCGGCTCGCGCCCGTGTGGAGCATCACGAGGCCCGCCACGTTCGTCATCCAATACCCGAGGATCACTGCCCCCCCGAAGTGCCCCGGGAAGAGATGCTCCGCCGCGGTGCCGAAGGCGTAGGCCAGGGGCAGGTTCACGACGGCATCGTTCCACCAGGACAGGGGCGAGAGCAGGAACCCCACTCCCCCCAGGACTGCGTGGGCGATCCGGCTCCACAGCGCGGAGGTTGCCCCCGGGGAACGAGTCACGGGCCGGTTCCCCGGCGCAGCGGCCCGAGGCCGCCGGGCTGCCGCCTCGCGGACCGGGCCCGCTGAAAGCGGTCAGGATGAGCCAGCGGTCGCGGCCTCTCGGCAGGGGGGCGAGAACATCCCCTGGGTTTGGATCTTTGCCGCCATGCGACACGAGAGGCCGAGCTTGCGGCCGCGGTAGCAGATTTCCGGCCCCGGTTCATGCGGTGAGCGCCTTGCATTTTCCTCCTTGACGCCGCATTGCAGCAAATAGTACCCTGATGGTGTCTTTTCGGGGGGCTGTCACCGGGGCGGATACATAGAGGGCGCTTGCCATGATGGAACACGTGATCCTGGCCCAACTCACCGCAGCCATTCTCCTGCTCGCCACCCCGGCGGTGCTGCGCAGGGGACTGCCCTCTCCCGAGCCCTTCTCGAAGCTGGTGTCGGGCCTTTTCCGGTCGTTTCGCAGGGAACGCCGGCCCCGCCGAGTCCGGCGGGTAGCCATGCGGGGAGCTCGCCCCTGGTGGGAGTGAGCGCGGCCCTCCCGGCCGAAGCGCAAATCAGAAAGCCGGCCCTCGAGGCCGGCTTTCCTGTTGGGCGTGCCGAGCGCAGGCTGCGCTAGATCGGCAGACCGTACTCCCGGGGCGCCTTTGCCTGGGCCTTCCCCCGGATGCGTTGTTTCTCCTCCTCGGTAGCCTCCACCAGCCGCAACCCGGGTGCCACCGCCTTGACGACCCCGCCCTGCACGACCAGGTGCCGCTGGCCGCCGTCGAGGTTGTAGTAGGCCGCTTCTTCCAGTACGTCCTCGGCCATTCCCGTCCTCTTGCGCGCGCCGAAGGGTCCAAGACGAGGGCGCGTCGACCCTCGGGCCGTCCCTCTTGCCCGCCGGCGCGAGAGCGGGGAGGGGGGCCGTGGGCTTCCATGATACCAGACGAGCTGCGCAGGAGAACCTCCGAATCGGTCCAACACCCGAACCTGTCCGACCGGGAGCCCGGCCCTGGCTGAGCTCCCGGTCCTGCGGTATGGTTTCGGGGTTGTCTCCACTTGCCTCGCTCGAGGCGCTGCGCCGAGGAGGACCCATGGGAACGCGCGGAAGAGAGATCGTCGGTCTGGACGTCAACGAGCTTTTGAAGCTCCTCAACAAGGCACTCGCGGACGAGTGGTTTGCCTACTATCAGTATTGGCTTGGTGCGAAGGTCGTGAAGGGCCCGATGAAGGACGCCGTGGCGGCCGAGTTGCTGCAGCACGCGACCGAAGAGCTGGCCCATGCAGACCTGGTGGCCAACCGGATCATCCAACTCGGAGGTAAGCCCGTGACCGAGCCGAAGCTCTGGTACGAGCTGTCCGGCTGCGGCTACCTTCCCCCTGATGACGAGTACGTCAAGGTGATCCTGGAGCAAAACATCGAGGGCGAGCAGTGCGCCATCAGCACCTACGACGCGCTTCTCAAGTTCGTGGCGGGCAAGGATATCGTGACCTACAACATGGTCATGACCATCCTGGAACAAGAGGTTGAGCACGAGGAGGACCTCCAGTCCCTCTTGGAGGACCTGGAGCTCTTGGTCAGCAGGGGAATGAAGTGAGGAGCTTGGTCGCGGCGACACAGCAGGCGAAGTGTGCAGCAGGCAGGGATACCCGCATCGATGTTCCCCACCGGTCCAGAAGTCGAGTTCCAGGTGTTTCGCCTCTCCCAGGCCCCTGCTCTCCGGGAGGGCGGTCGGCCGTCTCTTGGGCTCCGCCCGTTCCCCAAGGCATGATGGCACCAATCGGTTCTTACCCTTACCCGATCGTTCGTTGCGGCAGGTTCGCGGCCGGCCTACATTGAGCTCGTCGCGGCAAACCAAGAAAGGAAGGAGGTCCGTCATGGCCCAACAGAACATCGTCAACGGCGTGGATGTCGGGTACGTTCAGGACACCGTCAAGGCGATCGAGGGGGATTCCTCCATCGCACAGTTTCAGTTCCGGGCCCACAACCGGTGGATCGACGGCGGCCTCAATCGCGCATCGATTCGGGGCTACTACGGCGCAAAGCAGGAGATGACCCGGGCGGAGCCCTTCGTGATCGACGCAGATGAACCCCCCGTGCTCGGCGGCAGGGACCTGGGCGCGAACCCGGTGGAGCACCTCCTGAGGGCGCTGGCCGGGTGCCTGATGACGACCATGGTCTATCACGCGGCCATGCGGGGCATCAAGATCGACGAGCTGGAGATGGATCTCGAGGGTGACCTGGACCTGCGCGGGTTTCTCGGCCTCTCCGACGAGGTCAGGAAGGGGTACGAGAATATCCGGGTGGCCTTTCGCGTGAAGACGGACGAGCAGAACCTGGACCGCCTGAAGGCCCTGTGCAAGCTTTCTCCCGTCTACGACGTGACCACCAACGGTACCAAGGTGGACATCTCCGTAGCGCGAAAGACCTGATCCGGGGCCGCGCCCTACTGCCGCACGTCCACCACGGAGACCCCCGGCATGTCTCGCACGGCGTCCACGATCTGGTCGGCGGGCACGTTCTCGACCTTCATCACCACTCCCCAGGTGCCGGAGTCCACCTGCCAGGCGCCCACCGACGAGATATTGCCGCCGGCCTCGGCGATGGCGCCGGAGACACGGCTCAGTTGGCCGGCCCGGGCGGCCAGGTGGGCCGTGAGACGCACCCCCTTCCGCCGGGCGCCGAGGAGCTCGAGCATGGCCTCGAAGATGTTGGTATCGGTGATGATGCCTACGGGCACCCCGTCGCGCACCACGACGAGGCTCGAGATCCGCTGGGCGTTCATGACCCGGGCCGCCTCTTCGGCCGCCATGTCCTCGGTGCCCAGTGCCGGGTCCTGGATCATGACCTCGCGGATCTTGGTGTTGGCGGTGAGGTAATTGTACTCGAAGCGCGTCAGTCCGGTGCCGAGCCCCGGGAGGGCTTGGGCCAGGGAGGTACGGGTGACCAGCCCGACCAAGCGGCCGTCCTCCATCACCGGGAGGTGCCGGATGCCCTTCTCGGTCATGAGCTCTCCCGCCTCGGCCACGGACCGTTCCGGGGCGATGGAGACCGGGTCTGGGGTCATCAAGTGCTTGACGAGCATGGGGGGGACCTCCGGTCTGGTTTCAACGGTCACATCCTCGGGCCGCTTCGCCGTACCTTGGAAGCCGTTGGCGTGGCGTGACGCTGCGCCCGGCGTTCTGGAGCATCACCCGGAGCCCGGTCCGGCGGGAGCTGCCGGCCTTCCGGCGACCGCGGGAGCAGCCCCCCCCTATCAGGCCGTTGAAAAACGGCCTGCGGCCCGCCCCACGGATGGGGCGCCGAATCACGGAGCTTGAAAAGCGCAGTGATTCGTGAGGGTTCGAAGGGGCCGTCCCCGAGAACCCGTAGCTGAAAAACCCAGGGAGGGCGTTTCTCAGCACCCTGCTAGAGAAGCCCCTTCTCCCGCAGCACGGGCCGCGGGTCCACGAGCTTGCGCCCGAGGCCCGCGGCCTTTTCTCCCAGGCCGAAGGCCAGGGCCATGAGCTGGGTGATGTAGAGAACGGGGGTCTGGCGCTCGAGGGAGGTCATCTGGCTTTGGCGGTTGTCGAGATTCGAGTCGCAGAGCGGGCAGGCCACGGCGATGACGTCGGCGCCGACCTCTTGGGCGTGCTCCACGATGTTCTGGCTGAGCTTGAGCATGACTTCCTTGGCCGGCACGGCCAGGCTGCCGCCGCAGCAGAGGGTCTTGTCGTCCCAGTCGAGGCTCTCGGCCCCGAGGGCCCGGCACACCTCGTCGAGCTCCATCGGGTACTCGGGGTGCGGGTGGCCGGTGACCTCCGGCGGACGGGTGAGCAGGCACCCGTAGTAGCACACCACCTTGAGGCCTTCGAGGGACGTGACCACCTTCCCCCGGATCGTCTCCACGCCGACGCTTCCGGCCAGCCAGTCTGCAATGGACAGCACCTCCACCTCGCCCCGGTACCGATATCCCAGGTCGGTGTCGATTCGTGCGCGGAGCTTCGGGTCGCGCCGCACTTCGTGGTCGGCCGCCTTGAACCGGTTGTAGCACGCGGCGCAAGGGGCGACGACCTCGCCGAAGCCGCTGGCCTCCACCAGGGAGAGGTTTGCCAGCGGTGCCTTGACCCCCAGATAGGGGTCCACGTGGTGGGCAGGGCTCGCCCCGCAGCAGGTCCACCCGTTGGGCTCCACCAGGTGGTACCCGAGGACACGGGCCGAAGCGCGGAAGGAGGTGTCGAACTCCTTGGCCAGGGAGTGGAGGGAGCACCCCGGGTAGTAGCCCACCTGGTTGGCCTCGGGGTGTCGGTCCTTCTGGCGGTCGGGCCGAGACCGGGCCACCGACGGCAGGAGGCTGATCTTGGACTTCTTGAACATCGCCACGCCCAGGTCCATGTCTTGGAACCAGTGCCCGGACAGCAGGTTCATCGCGCCCATCAACCCCAGCTCGTACACCCGGCCGAAGATCTTGGCGTCCTTGAGGAAGATCTTGTGGAAGAGAGCGACGTCGGGGACCGCGGGCTCGATGCCCCGCGCGTGGGACACCTGGGTCAGGGTCTCCATGATCCGGGCGATGTCGAGACCCTGGGGGCACCGGGTGCTGCAGGTCTGGCACGAGGCGCACAGCCAGGGCGTCCGGGCCCCCAGCGCGGCCTCCTCGTCGCCGACCTGGATGAGCCGCATCACCTGGTTGGGGGTGTAGTCGTAGAACTCGATCATCGGGCACCCGCTGGTACACCGAACGCACTGGTAGCACAGAAACGCGTTCTGCCCGGTGCGGGCCTCGATCTCGCGGGCCAGGTCCGGGCGAAGCTGGCTGGTCGTCGTTACTGGTTCCATCGAAACCCCTTTTCGACGGGATAACGGGAGCGACGGGATGTCGGGGGCCCGGTTTGTCACACCAAAGGCCGCGGCAGGAGGCCGGCGCCCTCGACGATGGGCCGCACCGCCTCCTCCCACTCGATGGCCATGACGTGGGCTCCCGCCACCCCTTCGACCTCCCGGAGTTCCTGGATCAGCTCGATGCACATCTTGAGGCCCTCTGTCCGCCAGGCCTTCTGGCGTTCCTCCTTCTCCTCGGGGGGAATGCCCTTGGCCGCGCTCTCGATCCGCTCGATGACGTGCTCGGGAACGGTGATCCCGGGGACGAAATCGCGCATGTACCGGGCCATGGCCGGGCCCTTCAGCGGCCCCACGCCCACCAGGATCGCCACCCTCTCGTGGACGCGGAGCCTGCGGACCTCCTCCATGAATTTCCGGAAAGCGGGCACGTTGTACACGAGCTGGGTCTGGACGAAGTCGGCGCCGGCTTCGGCCTTCTTGGCCAGGCGCTGGGGCCGCCACTCCACGGGGTGGGCCTCGGGGGCAGCCGCGGCACCGATGAAGAACCGCGGCTCTCCCCCCTTGACCGGGTCGCCGCACTGGAACTTTTGGGAATCCCGAAGGTCCTTCATCATCCGGAGCTGCTGCATGGAGTCCAGGTCGTGGACGTTCTTGGCGGTCGGGTGGTTGCCGAAGGACTGGTGGTCCCCGGTCAGCGCCAGCATGTTGCGGATGCCCAGGGCGTAGGCGCTCAGGAAGTCGGCCTGCATGGCAAGGCGGTTTCGGTCCCGGCAGGTCATCTGCATCACCGGCTCGAGCCCCTCCTGCACGGCGATGATCGAGGCCCCCAGGCTCGACATCCGGACGACGGCCGTCTGGTTGTCCGTGACGTTCACCGCGTCCACTACGCCCTTGAGGTAGCCCGCCTTCTTGCGGATGTGGTCGCCGTCCGAGCTCTGGGGGGGGCCGAGCTCGCCCGTGACGGCGAAGTGCCCCGCCCGGAGCACCTTCTCCAGATTGCTGCCCGACTTGTAGCCGTTCGCTGTCGTCATCTCAAAACCCCGCGAAGAGGACGTTTGTTGACGGTCCTTTCCTACCCCTCGTCCAGCAGGAGCAGATCTTCCCGGACGATGCGGCGGGGGCCGCCGTCCCGGGAGGTGGACCAGTCCTTGGGCTCCTGGACGCCTCGGATCAGGTCGAGCCGCCCGAGGCGTTTGAGGCGCTCGTGGATCAGGTGCCACGCGCACTCCACGTCCTCGGTGACGGGAGCCTGCCTGCCGCGCGCATCGGCTCTCATCACCGGGATGCCGTTCTCCCGCTTGACGCGTTTGACCTCGCACAAGCCGTTCTCGGAGCCGCCGCAGGGCCCGTTCTGCACCTGCTTCGAGCATCGGGCGATGGGGCAGACCCCCCCGGTCAGGCCGAGCATGCAGTTGCCGCAGGCCTGGCACTGCTCGGTCCAGACGCCCTGCTCCTCGGGGAGTCCCAGGAAGGTGGTGTTGAGGCCGGGTACGACCCACTGGTCGGGGAAGTGCCGCGCCATGGCCTGCACCCCGATGCCGCAGGCGAGCGATACCACCAGATCTGCGTCCCGCACCTGCTCCCCGATGGTGTCCAAGTACTCCCACTCGCACTGGCGCTGCACCGTGACGTCGCTCACCTGACGGGCGGCGCCGTCGAGCGTCGTCGCCATGCGCAGGGCGGAGGCCAGGAGCTGGGCCTCCTTCTCGCCCCCGGCGAGGCACACGGTGACGCAGGTGCCGCACCCCGCCACCAGGACCTTCTGCGCCCCGTCCAGGAACCCCTTGATCTCCGCCAGTGGCTTCTGCTCGCCGACGATCATGAGAACACCTCGCGTTCTGTTGGACAGGATTTACAGGATAAGCCTCCTCTTGTGGGCGTGGCTCGGCTGCCGGGACCCCGGGAACCGTGGAGCTCCCCCGCCCCCGTCATCCTGTCATCCCGTCCAACCCTCGTCCGTTTCTCAGCGGGTTCGGGCCCAGCTTGCGGATGCGCTCGGTCATCTCCCGGGCCGCCACCGCGAAGCTCTCACCCATGCCCCCGGAGAGGAAGAAGATGTCGAGCCGTCCCCCTTCCAGGCCCACCTGCTCCAGGAGCTTCCGTGTCTGCGCCACCCGGGCCCTGGCCCGCTCGTTGCCCCGCACGTGGTGACAGTTGCCGATGGGGCACGCGATGACGTACACGCCGTCGGCTCCCTCCTCGAAGGCCGCCAGGAGGTAGCGCGCGTCGGTCTTCCCAGTGCACGGGAGTTTCACCACCTTGACGTTGGCGGGGTATTGGAGGCGGAGGGCACCCGCCGTGTCCCCGGACATATAGGCGCAGTAGTTGCAGGTGAAAGCCGTCAGCTCGGGTTCGAATGGGCCTGCCGCCGCTCCTCGTTCGCTTCCCGCTGCTCGTTGCCCGCTGCCGGTCATCACGACCTCGCCCCCGTTTCCGGGATGCCCGCAGTCCCGGAGTCCCAGCTGCCCAGCGCGCCGGTCATCACCTGTTCGTCGCGGTAGTGTGCGAGTTGGATCGCGGCGGCGGGACACTCGGCGGTGCAGGTGCCGCAGCCCTGGCAGAGGGCCGGGTCGATCCAGGCGTGGCCCCCCAGGCCGCCGACCCCGGGCCGGTCATAGAGCAGGTGAGGGATGCCGAAGTGACAGGTGCGCACACAGGTGAGACAGCCCACGCACCGGTCGGCGTCCACCTCGGCGACCACGCCCCCTACGTAGAAGGGATCCATGCTCAGAATCGTCAAGGCCCGGCCGGCCGCCGCCTGGGCGCTGGAGATGGCCTCTTCCAGAAAACGGGGATAATGCGCCATGCCGCACAGGAAGATCCCCTCGTTGATGAAGTCCATGGGCCGCATCTTGAGGTCGGCCTCCAGGAAGAACCCCTCGGTCGAGACGGGGAGCTTGAGAAGCCGGGCGAGCTCCGGGGTCCCGTCTGCCGGGACGACGGACATGCTCAGGACCAGCAGGTCGGGCTCCAGGGCGTAACGCCGGCCCAGGCTCGGGTCGTTCACCTCCAGGCGGAGTTGGCCCTGGAGGGGCGTGACCTGGGGGAGGTCCTCGTCCGTGTACCGCACGAAGACGACCCCACGCCGCCGGGCCTCCGTGTAGTATTGCTCCCGGAACCCGTAGGTGATGATGTCCTTGTAGAGCACGGTCACCTGGCAGTCCGGGCTGAGCATCTTGATCCGGATCGCGTTTTTCATCGTGTTGGTGCAGCAGGTGCGGGAGCAGTAGAAACTCTCGGCCTCCGCCGGTTTCACGCACTGGATCATGGCGATGCTGCCCATGCCCGCGACCTTCTCGGGCCGATGGGTGATCCAGTCTTCGAGCTCGAGTTGGGTCACCACCCGGGGATCGTCGCCGTGAAGGAAGGCCTCGGGAGTGCCCTCCCGGCCCCCGGTGGCGACCACGGTCACGCCGTGGTCCACCTCGTGGAAGGTCTCGGCCCCTTCCGGGTCCGAGGTTCGGATGCGGCTCCGGAACCGGCCGATGGAGCCGCTCGAGCCTGCGAGCGCGCTCCGGGTCAGAACCGAGATGCGGTGGTGGCCCCGGACCCGGGTCACCAGGTCCCGGAGAAGGCGCTGGGGGTTGAGGCCCTCTGCCAGGTAATAGATGTGGCGGAGGTTTCCCCCCAGGGCTTCCCCCCGCTCCACCAGGGTCACGTCATGGCCGCTGTCGGCGAGAGTCACCGCTGCGGTCATGCCTGCCACCCCGCCCCCGAGGACGAGTGCGCTGCGGTCGGGTTGGATGGGGACCCGCCGGACCGGCTCGAGGCGGGCGGCCCGCAAGCCGGCGAGGCGCACGAGCTCCGAAGCCTTGCGGGTGGCCTCGACGGGTTGCCGGTCGTGAACCCAGGCGCAGTACTCTCGCAGGTTCACCATCTCCAGCAGGTAGGGGTTGAGGCCTGCGTTGCGCACGGCCCTCTGGAACAGCGCCTCGTGGGTCCGGGGACTGCAGGCGGCCACCACGACGCGGTTCAGGCCGTGGTGGGCGATGGCGTCCTGGATCTGGGCCACTCCTTCCGGGAAGCAGGCCAGGGAGACCTGCGCGACGTGGACCACTCCCGGCAGGCGCTCGGCGCGGGCCTGAACCGCCCCGAGGTCCAGTGTCTGGGAGACCACAGGACCGCAGCCGCACAGGAAGATGCCGGTGCTCACCGGCTCCCCCGCCACCTCCCTCTCCGGGGGCGCTCCGTCCGTGCGCCCCAGGAACGGGTATTCCCGGGGGGCCGGGAGGCCCCCCAGGACGTCGTGGAAGACGCGCATCACCTCGCCCGCAGCCCCGGCCGCGTCGAGCACGGTCTCCGCGATCTCCTTGGGCGACTGGAAGGCGCCCGCCACGTAGACGCCGGGTTGGCTGGTCAGGAGCGGCTGGAACTTGTCGGTCTCACAAAACCCGTGGGCATTGAGCTCGATACCCATCATCCGGGCCAACCCGGCGGAGCGCGCCGGGGGCTGCATTCCCACCGCGAGGACCACCATGCCGTAGCGCTCCTCCACGGGCTTTCCGTCCGCGCCGGGAAACCGCAGCCGCAGCTCGCGGGTCGTGGGGTCTTCCCGGATCGCGCTCACCCGGCAGCGGGTATACCGCACTCCGTGCGTATCCATGGCCTTGCGGTAGTACTTCGTGTACTCCTTGTTGAAGGCCCGCTCGTCCATCACGAAGACCTCGCAGTCCACGTTGCCCAGCCGCTGTTTGGCGAGCATGGCCTGCTTGGTGGCGATCATGCAGCAGATCGACGAGCAGTACGGGTGCTCCTGGTCCCGGGAGCCGATGCACTGGAGCCACGCGACCCGCTTGGGGCGGACCCCGTCCGAGAGGCGCGCCACCATTCCCTCGGTGGGACCCGACCGGCTCGCGAGCCGCTCGAACTGCATGGTGGTGAGGACGTTGGGGTAGCGGCCGTAGCCGAACTCCTGGAGTGCGGACGGGTCGAAGAGCTGGTACCCCAGGGCCAGGATCACCGCGCCGACCCGGATCGTCTCCGTCCGCGGCGCTTCCTGAAGATCGATGGCCTTGGTGGGGCAGATGGCGGCGCACTTGCCGCACCCCTCGCACCACGGGCCCTTCTCGATCACATACGCGTCCGGGATGGATCGAGGGGCCGTCTTGTAGGCGGCCTTCCGGTTGGACATCCCCATCTGGAACTCGGAGGGAACCGAGGCAGGGCAGACCACGGCACACAGTCGGCAATTGATGCAGCGGTCCGGGTCCACGTGGCGAGGGTAGTGACGCAGCGCGACGGTGAAGTTCCCGACCTGCCCCTGGAAGTCCACCACCTCGGTCAAGGTCCGTACGGTGATGTTGGGGTGGAGGTTGTGGTCCTGGAAGGCGGGGGAGATCGAGGGCCGGGTGCACCCGTAGCCGTGGTCCGAAGACCCCCGGCAGAGCACGCAATCGTGGGTGGGAAACATGAAGCCGAGCTGCGAGACCCGACCGCCGAGACCCGGGGCCGACTCCACCAGGTGGACACCGATTCCGGTCTCGGCCAGGTCGGCTGCCGCGCGCATCCCGGCCACGCCGCCGCCCACGATCAGCACCGAGCCCACCTGTTTGCCGTTGCCGTTCCTGTTCCGATTCGGGGACATGGGACCTCGGCTCGAGCGGGTAGTGATCAGCCGTCAGCGCGTGGCCGTTCTCCGGTACGCCGATCGCTCACCTGTCCATCAGCGGCTCCGGGGCGATGGCCGACTGTTCCAGGGCCTGGGCCTCGGCGGGCAGGCCCAGGGCGACGGCCAGGAGCTGGGTCACGTAGACCACCGGGAGCTGGAAACCCAGGTCGCGTGCCATCTCGGGCTGGCGCTCGTCGAGGTTCACGTGACACAGGGGGCACGCCGCGGCGACCAGGTCGGCCCCTCGGGCGTGGGCCTCCTTGAGGATCTCGGCCGTCATCCGCTTGGCCAGCTCGGTGTGGGAGATGGCGAGGCTCCCGCCGCAGCAGTCGGTCTTCCGGGACCACTCCAGGGGCTCGGCTCCGAGGGCCCGGACCAGCCGTTCCATGCCCTGGGGGTTTTCCGGCTCCGCCGCGCCGGTGTCCGTGCTGGAGGA
>CAZYJP010000037.1:0-12164 GCA_964647795.1 uncultured Thermodesulfobacteriota bacterium | reverse complement strand
CGCTTCGGCAGGCCGCGAGCGGGGACCGGCCGGAAGCGGGCTCAGCGGAAAGGGCTGTTCCCCGGCCCCATATCCGCCGGGCCCACTGGCACAGCTACGGGACCGGCGCGAAGGACGCTCGGAAGATCTCGCGCCGCTGGCTTCCCCCGATCCCGGTGGGCCTGGAAGACATGGAGAAGCTCCGGCCGACGGTCCGAAGGGTGCGGTCGTGAGCCGGGCTCGCGGAGATGGATCGAGTTTGACGGTCTGCGTCAAGGCGCTCGCCTGTGCGGTGGTGTTTGGTGTGATTTACGCCCTCGTCGGGTGGCTGCGGCCCACTCTCTCGCAGGCGCTGGGCGTCGGAGCGCTGTGGGTCGCGCTGGCCCTGGGCTTCGAGCTCGGCTTCTTCCGTTTCGTGCAAGGGGTGTCGTGGAAAGTGCTCCTCAGGGATTACGACGTCCGGGGCGGCAGGCTCCTCGTACTCCCATGGCTCACCACGACGCTCCTCGGCCCGCCGGCCGCCGTGCTCCTTCGCCGGTAGAGAGGTCAGCGGGGCGATCAACGACTACTATGGCCTCGAGTAGCTCACAGGACACAAAGGAGAGATCGAGTGAAGAACGTGGAGATGACCGTCGACGGCAACATCCTCACCATCCAGGTGGATCTGTCCAAGGAGTTCGGGCCGTCGTCCTCCGGGAAGACGATCATCATCGCCTCCACCGAAGGCAACGCCGCGATCCCGGGCCGGGAGGAGGTCAAGGTGGGACTGAACGTCTACCGGAAGAAGTGAACGGAGAGGCTTGGTCACCGCCGATGCGGCGAGGACCGGTGAGCGATCGATGCCCGTGACCCGGTCCTGACATGGCCGCAGTGAACGCGTACTGGGTCGTGCGGGGAAGGCTCATGGCCGGGGAGTACCCCGGGTCGCCCAGCGCCGCGGAGACGCGGGCCCGGCTCGCCTCGCTCTTGGGGGCCGGAATCCGCGCCTTCATCGACCTCACCGAGGTCGACGACGTTACCCGCCTCGGGCTTCTTCGGCCCTACGAGGAGGACCTGCGGGAGCTGGCCGCAGAGAGCGCCGCCGAGGTGTCCTACACCCGATTTCCGATCCGAGACTTCGACGTTCCCACCCGGGGCCTCATGATCTCGATCCTGGACGCCATCGACTCGGCCCTGGGCAACGGGACGCCGGCCTACGTGCACTGCCTCGCGGGCCGGGGCAGGACGGGCACGGTGGTCGGCTGCTACCTCGTCCGGCACGCCGAACGCCTGCTCGGCGTGACCGAAGACGACCACGCGGGATCCCTGGCCCTGGCCCGGATCATCGAGCTCCGGGTCGCTCAGGGCGTGCCCTTCGCAGAGGACTCCCCGCAGACCGCGGCCCAACGAGAACTCGTGCTGAGATGGAGGGCGGGTGTGTGACCGGAGGCAAAGCCGGGGGCACCGACCTGCTGCCACGGCACCGATGGGCTGTTTCCCGCCCGGTGTGAGCGACGGCTTCGGGACGACGATTGATTACCGGGGTGGCAACGCTCTTCTCCACCAACGCATTCTTCGCGGGCTCCGTAACACCAATACAAGTTGTAGGTGTTGTTAGAGTTTCGAGGAGAGTCCCAACGCAAGCTGTGCCCCCCCTGCACCCCTTTGCCGCAGTGGCCACGCCGAACACATGAGCGTGTGATTTGCAACGCCGGCGTCGCTTCGCGCCGCTACGGTGCGCCATGCCCGGAACCGGAGTTCGGCTGGCCCGGAATGTGCGTTCTGCAGTGTGCGTTCTGCAGTTGACGAGAAATAGAACTGCGGTATATACAGAAACAACTGTCTGTCAGTCCGAGGTTCTTAGCAGCCCCTGGTTGTCGACCGTCAGCGCAAATAGTCACCCCGGACTTGGCTGGGGCTAGGGGAATTGTGCCCCAGGGTCAATAGAATTGGGCAGTGTGTCCAGGGCGGAGGCAGCCGAATTTGGGTCCCCGCACTGCTGTCCGTGGGCCCCTGAGCGCTGGTGAGCCATCCGGGCGGTTCTTGTTCCGAACAGAAGGTGCTATCGCGCGCGGGCCCGTTCCCGTGATCGAGTTTGAAGAGGTGTTCTACCGCTATAAGCGAGGGCACAGCCTCTCCCAGATCACCCGTTCGGTGGGCCAGTCTCGGGAGACGGGGCGCAGGTACGTGTGGGTCGCCGGCTAGGCCGGTCCGAGCGTGGGCGGCGATGAGGCCGAGCACTTGGCAATGCACGTTAAGGGGCTCGAACTCCCCGGGTATGACACCCGCGGCATGAAGGCCATGGCGCTTCTCTACGCCACCTCCGACCGGAGAGGGTGCCACGTGCGAGGCAGCAGCCTGCGGTTGGAGCTCCTGGGCACGGCCGGAGCAACGAACCGGTTCGCTTACCCGGGCAAGGCAAGGCTCGTCGCAGATCTTCAAACGAAGTACGCGATGATGAACAGCGATTCGGTCTGTCTCTTCGCCGGCAAGCTCCGCCATCTTCCGAGGTCTCCCTATGTCACAAGAGGTTGTGATGCTCGTGCCCGGTCACCGCTAAAATTACATCCAACTACCCCGACGATCCGGAAGAGAACCCAAATTGTTTGGAAACGGAAGAAAGATCTGTGGCTTCATGACATGAAATCCAAGTATTGGCAAAGGGAGATTACGCTCAGAACAAACGGCTCATAACTAAAGAAACGTGCGCAGGGTCGCCTTCAAGGGAGGCAAGAGATGCCGATCGTAGAAATCACCTGGTTCGATGGTCGTTCCATTGAGCAGAAGCGCGAAATCGCGCGAAAAGTTACCGATGCCTTATCCGACGTCACCGGCTGTCCGTCGGAGGCGGTCTCCGTCGTCTTCAACGATCGAGCTCGCCACGATCTGGCGAAAGGGGGGAAACTCGCCTGCGACTGAGTCCGGAGACCTGTTTGTCGCTCTTCCCGAAGTAGGCCGAGGCCCCTCCGTTGAAAAGAGGCCCGGTGAAGAGAACTCGCCCCGACCGCAGGACCAGCGGCACGATGTTTGCGGCTCGGGGTAGCGGCTCGCCGGCGTGCCGGTCCGACGCTCCGGCCGCAGAGGACTCGACTCCGCCTCCCGCCGAAGGGGAGCAGGCTTCTATTGGGGGTGGAAGGGAAAGACCGATGGGAGAAACGCTGCCAGCTGCTCCGGGTCGTCGATTTCGCGAAATCCTTGAGGGTGAGTCAAATGCCGTCATGCTCGCCTTCTGGGACACGGCGCCCTATCTGAACGCATTCGCCGGTGTGGATCTCCGAGAATATTATTATCGCGCGGACGTGAAGATGCGCGCCCAGGTCGCCTTCCAGGAGGAGTTCCCGGCTGCGATCCTCCTTCCCGGGATCTGGGCGGATTACGGTGCGCTGTGCGAGCCGTCCGCCTTTGGATGCCAGATCCGGTGGATGGAGGGCGGACTGCCTTCGGTGGTGCCGATTCTTAAGTCCCTCTCGGACGTCGAACACTTGAGAGTGCCCGACCCCGAGAAGGACGGGCTTATGCCGAACGCGCTGAGGGAGTACCAGTACTTCTGGGACTACCTCGATCCCAAGTATATCGAGCGCTATGGCTATCTGGACGGGGTGGCCGCGAGCTTCGGGCCAGCCGAGTTGGCGGCCGTGCTCATGGGCCACGGGAATTTCTTCCTGGCGCTCGCGAGGGACCCCTCCCGGATCCACCAACTGCTCGAAATCACAACCGAGGCGGTCCTACGCTGGTTTCGTGCACAGGAGAAGGTCAACGGGCCGTTGAAACTAATCGCCATCGCAGACCACCTCCCCGGCCAAATACGGCCGGAACATTTCGAAGAGTTCTTTCTGCCCTACACGAACCGCGTGCTCGAGGGGTTCCCTGGGGCGACGGGGCTGTACCACAACGAGTACCCGATCAAATATCTTCCTCTCCTTAACCGCCTGAAGGTCTCTCTTTTCCATTTCGGGGGAAGCATGCTGATGGCAAAGCAGGCACTCGGCGCTTCGATGACCCTGATGGGAAATTTGGAGCCTGTGGGCCTCCTACAGCGCAGCACGGCCGAAGAGGTGTCTGAGCGAGCCGCCGAATGCCTGGAGATAGGGGCACCGGGAGGGCGATTTCTGCTGTCATCGGCGGGTGGGCTGGCACCGGGTACGCCGATGGAGAACCTGAAGGCCGTTCAGGCGGTGCTGAGACGGTGGGAGGAGCGCGCATCTCGAGAGTAAATGGATTCACCCCGTCGGCCGGGCTCTCCGCCGGCCGCAACCGATGAAGGAGGATTCCATGGGGAAGAAGAACGATCTCTTGAGCCGGAAGGTCGATCGCCGCACGTTCATCAAGGTGTCTGGAACCATGGGTTTTGGGGCAGCCGCAGTCACCCTGGGGATTCCGAGTCTCCTCCGGGCGGCGCCCGCGCCCATCAAGATCGGCTCGGTGCAGCCGGTCACGGGCCCCTTATCTGTGATCGGCCAAGGACAGCGGAAGGCACAGATACTCGCCGTGGAGACAATCAACGCAGCCGGGGGCATTAAGGCCCTAGGCGGAGCCAAGATCGAGCTGCTCCTGGGCGATTCCGAAAGCAAGCCCGAGGTGGCTCGATCGGAAGCTGACCGATTGATGAATGCAGGTGCCGCGATGGTCGTCGGCCCCTTCGACAGCGGCGCTGCCATGGCAATCGCGACCCTGGCCGAGCAGCGCGGAGTACCGTTTGTCATGGACGTCGCTGCCCTGGATGACATCACACAGAAGGGTTACCAGTACAGTTTCCGGATCTTCCCTACCGGCAGCACGTTCGGCAAGACAGGCGTTGCGTACATCCGGCAGATCCTCGAGGAGCAGAAGCTCTCGCCCAAGACCGCGGTTCTGACGAACACGGGAGACGCCTTCGGAAAGGGCCAGGCCGAGAACTTCCGCAAGGCATTCGAGGCTTCCGGGCTCCCCATCAAGATCGTTGAACAGATCACCTATCCCGTAGGAATCCACGACCTATCAGCCGAAGTGGCGAAGATCAAGTCGGTCAAACCGGAGCTGCTCTTCCCGATCTGCCGACCCGGAGACTCGGTCATCCTGACCCGGGAGCTGTTCAAACAGCGGGTCGAATTGATGGGCATAATTAGCCCCGGATCCCCAGGCTGGTATGAGCCCAAGGCAATCGAGGACCTGGACAAGCTGATCAACTATGTTATGGACAACGTCCCGTGGGTGAATCCGAAGAGCCCGGTGTATCAGATGGTGAACCAGGCCTTCGAAAAGAAGTACGGCGGATATCTCGACACGAACTCCGGCTATGCCTACACGGCGATCCTGGTTGCAGCCGACGCGCTGGAGCGGGCCGCCTCCGCTAAGCCGGACCGGCTCGTCCAAGCGCTTCGGGAGACCAACTTCAAGGATCATCCCATGGTCGGAGACGCAATCCAGTTCGCGAAAAACGGCGACAACGTGAATGCCGCCACGGCCCTGGTCCAGGTTCTTCCCGACTCGAACATCCTCCATCGGGTTAAGGTGGTCCTGCCCAAGAAGTTCGCCCAGGCCGACTACGTGTTCCCAGCCCCCCAACTTTGGGAGCGGGAATGATCGACCCGACGCTCGCGCTCCAGCTCGCCATCCAGGGAGTTCTGTTGGGGGGCATCTACGGGCTGGTCGCTGTGGGGCTCTCTATCATCTTCGGTGTGATGGGGATCATCAACTTCGCCCACGGCCAAATGATGGTCATGGGAATGTATGTCTCCTATTGGATCTTCGTTCTGCTGGGTATCGACCCCTACCTCTCCCTGCTCCTATCGGCGGCGAGTGTCTTCGTTCTCGGCTTTGTGCTCCAGGCGGCGATTGTGAACCGGGTCCTCGACTACCCCGAGGAAATTCAGGTGCTCCCGCTCGTCTCTGTCGGCCTGATCCTCGAAAACGCGGCCCTCATGCTCTGGGGCCCGGACCACCGTAGCCCCCACACAGCGCTGAGCCTCCAAACTTTCTGGGTCGGGAGCATGATGGTGGACGTGTCCAGACTGATCGCGTTCACCCTGGCCATCGCCATCACGCTCCTCCTCTTTCTATTCTTGCGATTCACGGACATGGGCAAGCGCATCCGAGCCACCGCGGACAACCGAACCGGCGCAGTCCTGGTGGGCATCAGCGTGAACAGGGTGAACAACCTCACCTTCGCACTGGGCGCCGCCACCACCGGGGCCGCAGGGGCCCTGCTCCTGCCGCTCATGCCCGTTTCGCCGCACATCGGCCATGACTTCACCTTGATCGCGTTCACTGTCGTGATCCTGGGCGGCCTGGGCCATCTACTCGGTGCGTTGGTCGGCGGCCTTATCCTGGGCGTGGCGGAGTCCCTCTCCTCCCTCGTGCTGCCCGCCACCCTCAAACAGGCCGTGAGCTTCACGATCCTGGTGCTGATCATGCTCTTCCGCCCCCACGGGCTCTTCGGGGGGAGGAAGTGATGCGAGGATACGGGTTCCTCGCTGCCTGCGCCGCGGTCCTCCTCTCTCTGCCCCTGTTCTTGGAGAAGTACGCCCTCGGCATCTTCATCATGATCTTCTTCTACGCCTATCTCGGGCAGTCGTGGAACGTCCTGAGCGGTTACACCGGCCACATCTCCCTTGGTCACGCCCTGTACGTGGGCGTCGGGGCATACGGCACGACGTTCCTCTTCAAGACGTTCGGTCTGACGCCTTGGGTCGGCATGCTAGCGAGCGGCGTAGTGGCCGTTCTGATCGCGCTCCTGATAGGGTTCCTCGGTTTCCGATTCGGGCTGCGCGGAGTCTACTTCGTCGTCCTGACGATCGCCTTCGCCGAGATCACGCGACTGGTGGTCTCCCACGTGGAGGCACTTGGCTCCTTCTCCGGCATCTTCGTCGACTTCAACCCTTCCCTCTACAACTTCCAATTCAGGGGGAACGTCCCGTACTACTACATCTCCTTCGGTTTTATGGTTGCGTCCGTCATCGTGGTGCACGCGCTCGAACGATCCAGACTCGGCCACTTTCTGAAGGCCATCCGGGACGACGAGGACGCGGCACAGGCGCTCGGCATCGACTCCTTTCGATGCAGCATGGTCGCCATCGCGATCAGCGCCTTCATGACCTCTCTAGCCGGGGCCTTTTACGCGAACTACATCTTCTATCTGAATCCGAACACCATGTTCGGCATGGCCCTCAACATCGAGCTGATCCTGAGACCCATCATCGGTGGGATGGGGACGATCTTCGGGCCCATACTCGGGTCTTTCCTCCTAACCCCCCTTTCGGAGTTCTCTCGGGGCTACCTCGCCCAGGGCGGACTCGAGGGGCTCCACAGGATCCTCTACGGGGTCCTGGCCATCGTCGTCGTCCTCTTCATGCCCAAGGGAATCATTGCCTACGTGTGGAAGAAGAGGGCGCAGACGTGATCATTCTGAGTGTCCGCCACCTCTCGAAGAGTTTCGGCGGCCTAGCCGCCGTGCCCGACCTCAGTCTCGAACTCCAAGAGGGCGAAATCCTCGGCCTGATTGGTCCCAACGGCGCGGGCAAGACGACCGTATTCAACTGCATCAGCGGTTTTCTCCCCCCCGATGCCGGGGAGATCCTCCTGGGAGAGAGATCGATCCAGAGGCTCAAGCCCTTTCAGATCTGCCGGATGGGGCTCGCGCGGACGTTCCAGATCGTGAAGCCGTTCCTGAGTCTAACCGTCTTCGACAACATCCTCGTGGGGGCGCTGGTGCGGGAGCGTTCCCTGCCGAAGGCCGAGCAGGGGGTCCGAGAGATCATCCAGCTAGCGGGCCTGGAGCCCTTCGCTGGCGTGGAAGCGCACAGCCTGCCGCTCCCGGTTAGAAAGCGTCTGGAACTCGCCAAGGCGATGGCAACTGCTCCTCGGGTGCTGCTCCTAGACGAGGTCATGGGGGGGCTCAACCCCTCGGAGGTGGAGGAGATCATCTTCCTGATTCGAAAGATCAACGCGGCGGGGGTCTCGGTTCTGATGATCGAACACGTCATGCAGGGCATCATGGCGCTGGCCCAGCGGGTCCTGGTCATCAATTATGGAGAGAAAATCGCCGAGGGTTCCCCAGAGGAGGTAGTCCGCGACAAAGAAGTGATCGAGGCCTATCTGGGACGGGAGTTCGTCCGTGCTTACGGTTAGCGCCATTGACGTCTTCTACGGCGACCTTCAGGCCTTGCGAGGCGTGAGCTTCTCCGTGAAGCTCGGAGAGGTCGTCTCAATCATCGGCTCGAACGGCGCGGGCAAGTCCACGTCGGTGAGGGCCGTCTCGGGTATCCTGACTCCCCGCAATGGACGAATCGAGTTTAACGGCGAGGACATCACCCGGGCCTCCACCCGCCGGATCGTCGAGATCGGAATCAGTCAGGTCCCCGAGGGCAGGCAACTTTTCCCCACCATGACGGTGCAGGAAAATCTGGAGCTCGGTGCCCAATTTCCTGAGACACGAAGACTCCGCCAAGACACCATGATTCAGGTATTTGAGATCTTCCCTCGGCTCAAGGAACGCATCAGGCAGAAAGCGGGAACCCTCAGCGGGGGTGAGCAACAGATGCTCGCCATCGGCCGCGGCTTGATGGCGAAGCCCCGGCTCTTGATCCTGGACGAGCCGTCCCTGGGGCTCTCGCCTCTCCTCGTGAAGAACATCTTTGAGGTGCTCCGGGAGATCAACGCTCAGGGCACCTCCATTTTGCTCATCGAACAGAATGTCTACCACGCACTCTCCCTCTCCCATCGCGCCTACATTCTGAAGACCGGACAGATCGTGAGGGAGGGAGCCGGGCAGGACCTACTAGAAGATCCGGAGATCCGGAGGACGTACCTCGGGCTGTGAGGTCCATACCGGGGCGGACTTTGCCTCATCGAAGCTGTCCGGCATGCCGAGCGGCTGCTCGGCGCGACCGAGCCCGGCCATACCGGCCCCCTGGCGATCGCCCGGATCATCGAGCTCCGGGTCGCTCAGGGCGTGCCCTTTTCGCAGAGGACTCCCCGCAGACCGCGGCCCAACGAGACGTTGTGCTGAGTTGGAGGGCCGGTGTATGACGGAAGGGCCGCAGTATCGGGGTGACGCCCGCGGGTCTAAAAAGATACAATCTCGAAAACCCGCACGGATTGGCTGCGCCTCGTCCCCGCTGAGGATCGCTGTCCCGGCGGAACGGCGATGGGTGGCCCGAGTGGCCCCCGGTCCGGTCACCCCTCCTGCGCACGGTGCTCATTGAAAGTGCTGATCGCGGACGACAGCAACCTCTTCCGCCTCTTCGTCCGGCAGTGGCTCGGCGCCCTGTTCCCCCACGTGGAGATCCTGGAAGCGGCCGACGCGCCCGACGCCCTCGGCATGGCCATCGCGCACGTGCCGCCGCTCGTGTTCCTCGACATCGAGTTTCCGAGCGGCAGCGGCTTGGACGTGGCGACGGAGATCCTGGAGCGCCTGCCGGGCACCGCGGTGATCGTCTGCACGGCGCACGACACCGAGGCGCACCGGCGTGTGGCGTCCGACCGGGGCGCGCTGCTCTTCGTGTCGAAGGCCCGCATCGACACCCAGGAAGTGCGGAAGGCGGCGACGGCCGCGCTGGGGATCGAGTGAGGTCAAACTCGGCCGGCCGGTCTCCTGCGACGGGCCGAGGTCATATCGTGAGGTCTCCATGAACCCCGAGTTCCAGTTCGCCGCCGAGCGCGCGATGGATGCCTTCTACGTGCCCGACCCGGAGGGCCGCCTCCTCGACGTCAACCGCACGTGTTGCGAGATGCTCGGCTACGACCGCGAAGAGCTCCTCTCGCTCCGGATCCCGGACGTCTCCGTGCCCCGCCCTCCAGATCCGGGAGCCCGCAGGTTTCCCTGAGGCAGCCCGCGACGTCCGTCGCCTCTCGTCGCAATTCGGCGAAGATCGTCTCCGCGTCGTCCGGACGACCCTCCCGGCCTAGTTCCTCCAGCGCCGACGTGAGCTTCGCGGCCCTTCCCGCCCGGAAGACAGCGAGGCTGCCGCGAAAGCTGTGGGCCGCTCGCTCCAGGGCGTGGCTGTCCCCGGCCTCGAACGCGCTTCGGATGCGCTCGAGCGAACCCGGGAGCTCCGCCAGAAACCGCTCCGCCAGGTTTCGCAGGAGGCGGGCGTCCCCGCCGAGCGATTGTCGGAGCCCGGCGAGGTCGGCCGGAGGCATGCGTCTCCCGGCGACGCTCGTCTCCCGCAGGTGGCTCCGGATGGTCCAGTAGAGCTCCTGCGAATCCACCGGCTTGGTCAGGTATCCGTCCATGCCCGCGGCGAGGCACCGTTCCCGGTCCTCGCGCAGGGCGTGGGCTGTGAGCCCCAGGATGGGAAGCCGTCCTGCCGTGCCTTCGCCGTCCTCCCGGGCCCGGTAGAGGCGGGTGGTCTCCAGGCCGTCCAACCCCGGCATCTGGACGTCCATGAGGACGAGGTCGAAGGACTGGGCCTCCAGCGCGTCGAGCGCGGCCCGGCCGTCCGCCACGGTGGTGACCCGCCAGCCCCATCGGGCCAGCAGGGCCTCGATCAGCGTCTGGTTCACCGCATTGTCCTCGGCGAGGAGGATCTCCGCCGGGAGCTCGGCCCCCGGAACCAATTCCTCCGAAGCCGCTGGTTCGGTACCTCGCCCTTCGTCCACCAGGGCCTTGCGGATGGCCTCGTGGAGGTCCGTCTGGGCCACGGGCTTGATCAGGTAGGCCGAGATCCCCAGGTTCCGGCAGCGGCCGAGGTCTTCCCCCACGGCGTCCGAGGTCAGCATGAGCACGGTGGGAATCTGGAGGAGGTCGCTCCCCCGCAGCTCCTCGGCCACCCGGAAGCCGTCCATCTCCGGCATCCGCCGATCCAGAAGGAGCAGCCGGTAGGGCCGGCCGGCCCGCTGGGCGCCCTGCAGGAGCCGGAGGCCTTCGGCGCCGCTGCCCGCCACGGCCACGTCCATACCCAGGCGGGACAGGAGCTCCACCAGGAGGAGGCGGTTGGCCGGGTGGTCGTCGACGACCAGGGCCCGCACGCCGCGCACCTCGGGCAGGTCCGAAGGCTCGGTCTCGACCCCCTCCTGCCGCTCGAAAGCACAGGTGAAGGTGAAGGTGCTCCCCACTCCCTCGCGGCTCGCGACGTCAATCGATCCCCCCATCTGCTCCACCACCCGTTTGGAGATTGCCAGGCCCAGGCCCGTGCCGCTGTGGCGCCGCGTGGCCGAGGAGTCTACCTGGCTGAAGCTCTGGAAAAGGCGTCCGACCTTGTCCTCGGGGATCCCGACGCCCGTGTCCCGGACCGCGAAGCGCAGCCGGCGGGTGCTCTCCGAGACCTCCTCGGCCTCTACCCGCACCTCCACCTCTCCGTGGTCGGTGAACTTGATGGCGTTGCCCACCAGGTTCACCAGCACCTGCCGGAGCCTCCCGGGGTCTCCCACCAGGGCGGTGGGCACCTCGGAGGGGAGGTGCCAGAGGAGCTCGAGCCCCTTCTGATGAGCCTGGAGCGAGAGGGACTGGAGTGCCTTCTCCAGGGTCACCCGCAGGTCGAAGGGCTCCTCGGCGAAGTCGAGCTTGCCCGCCTCCATCTTGGAGAAGTCCAGGATGTCGTTGATCACCCCGAGGAGCGACTCGGCCGAGCCCTTCACCAGGCCGAGGAACTTCCGCTGCTCCGCGGTCAGCTCACTGCCCAGCAGGAGGTCCGAGAAGCCCACCACCGCGTTCATGGGGGTGCGGATCTCGTGGCTCATGTTCGCGAGAAACTCGCTCTTGGTGCGGCTCGCCTCCTCGGCCCGGCCCTTGGCCTCGCGGGCTTCGGCCTCGGAGCGGGCGAGATCCCGGAAGACGAGGCGGTACGGGGTCTCCAACGAGCTCTGCACCAGGGCCCGGAAGACCAAACCGACGGAGACGAGCTTGAAGACGTGCCCGAGGAAGTTGAAGAACCCATAGACGTCCGCGTAGAGGGTGAAACTCATCTCCGAGAGGACAGTGACCCCCAGGGAGAAAAGGAGGAGCCGCAGTACTACCGGGTCCAGGCGCTCCCGCTTCTGCCAGAGGAGCCATCCGCTCCCGACGAGGATGAGGGAGACGGCGTACTCGCTCCCCACCTTGAAGGCAGTGAGCCCCTGGCCTACGACGAAGCAGTCGGGGAACCAGCCCGCGGCGATCGCGGCGAGGAGCGCACCGGTCCCTGCCGCCGAGCCGGCGAGCAGGGCCCACGGGCGAAGACGCCACCCGCCGCCGAGCACGACGGCGGCCCCGAGAAGGGTGACGGCCTCGGTGTACCGGCCGGCGATCC
>CAZYJP010000036.1:10795-12216 GCA_964647795.1 uncultured Thermodesulfobacteriota bacterium | reverse complement strand
GGCAGCGGCGGCCGGGCCTGCCCCGGCGGCCATCCCCCTGGGACAGGGCGTGGCCAAGGTGCTGCGCCACGGGCCGTTCTGGTTCCTGGCCGTGTGGTTCTTCTTCGAGCTCGCGATCTTCTTCGCCTTCGGAGGCCTGTGGGGGGGACCCTACCTGATGCAGGTGCACGGGCTCTCGAAAGGGGAGGCGGGCCGCGTCCTCTCGATGCTCGCCGTGGGGATGATGGTGGGCAGCCCTCTGCTGGGCTGGGCGTCGAACCGCGTGTTCCAGGCGCGCAAGCCCGTCATCGTCCTGTGCAGCGCCGCCACCCTGGGGATCACGGCGGTCCTCTCCCTGTACACTGCTACGGCGCCGGTGTGGGCCCTCTACGCCTTGTGCTTCGGTCTCGGCATCTCCGCCAGCGCCGTGGTGGTCATCGGGTTCACCTCGGCCAAGGAGCTCTTCCCGGTCCAGATGGCCGGCACGGCCACCGGTCTCGTGAACCTCTTCCCCTTCGCCGGAGGCGCCGTGTTTCAGCCGGTTCTGGGGGCCGTGCTGGAGGCACACGGCAGGGTGGACGGAGCCTTCACGACGGCCGGGTACCAGAGCGCCTTTCTCGTCCTGCTCGGCTGCGCGGCCGTCGCCCTCGGGGCGAGCCTCGGCCTGAGGGAGACGATGCCCGGATCCTGAGGCACGGCCGCACAGCGCACCGGGCCCCCTGCCCTCCCGCCTCGACCGGGGCCTTGCCATTTCCCGAGACGGTGTTAAGAGTAATCCAGGAGACACAACCGGGCCCCGGGCCCCCTGACGAGGAGAGCAGATCATGTCCAACGTCTACAAGTGCGAGAGTTGCGGGGCGGTGACCACGGAGAAGGGCCACCTCTGCAAGCCCCAGAAGGTGTCGGACAAGTGCGGGTACTGCGGGGACACCGCGGAGACCGCACGCCACGTGTGCAAGCCCATGCGGCAGAACCTGGAGTACGTTTGCGGCTCCTGCGGCCGGCCGGCGGAGCAGGCCGACCTGCTCTGCAAGCCTGAGAAGATGCCTGGCTGAGCGTTCGGCCGTCCTGACACGCGAGAGCCCCTCACGCGCGCTCTCGCGTGTCAGGGGAGTGGTGGGAGGTCGCGGGTGCGGGTCGCCGCTTCGGACCGCTCCGCCCGAGGGGTCCTATCTGCGCCGTCCACTCATCCCCCTCTACCTCGTCACACCTCGTGCATTGCCCAGATCCCGCAGGGACACACCCCCGCGCAGAAACCGCAACCGATGCAGCGGTCGGGGTCCGCCACGTATTCGTACCCCCCCCGGGGGAGTTCGTTGCGGCTGATGGCGCCCCAGTAGCAGGTGGCCTCGCACAGGTGGCAGTCGCGGCAGCTGGCGCAGGACAGGCACTTGCCCCCTTCCCCCGAGCAGGTGCGGGAGAGGTCGCTCTGGCGGGAGCGC